>JAFQVC010000129.1 GCA_017408205.1 Clostridia bacterium
GGCAAAAAAGTGATGGTGGAATTTGTAAGTGCAAACCCCACAGGGCCTATGCACATGGGTAACGCAAGAGGCGGTGCTTTAGGCGACAGTATGGCGGCAGTACTTGATTTTGCAGGTTACGACGTTACAAGGGAATTTTACCTAAACGACGCAGGTAACCAGATAGAGAAATTTGCACAAAGTCTTCAGGCAAGATACCTGGAACTTTGCGGAAAAGAGATAGAATTTTCAGAAGACTGGTATCAGGGTGCCGACATTATCGAAAGGGCTCAGGAATTTAAAGACAAGTATGGGGACAGTTACGTTGACTGCGACGAGCAGGAGCGCAAAGACGCCCTTGTAAAACTTTCCCTTGTAACAAACGAAAAGAATATGATTGCAACTTTAAAAAACTACCGCATCAATTACGACGTGTGGTTTAAAGAAAGTTCTCTTTACGAAAACGGCGACATACAAGAAACAATAGAAATACTTAAAAACAGCGGAAGTTGTTACGAAAAAGACGGTGCACTGTGGTTTAAAAGCCCCGCCGAAGACGACAAAGACGAAGTATTGGTAAGAGCAAACGGTTTCCCCACATATTTTACTGCGGACATTGCATACCACAGAAACAAATTCGTAAAACGCGGATTTGACAAGGTAATAGACGTGTGGGGTGCAGACCACCACGGACACGTTGCCCGTATGAAATCCGCTATGGAAGCAGTCGGCGTTGACAAGGACAAACTTGAAGTAGTTTTAATGCAGCTTGTACGCCTTTTAAGAAACGGCGAAGTTGCAAGAATGTCAAAGCGTTCAGGAAAAGCCATCACATTAGACGATTTGCTTGAAGAAATAGGCATAGATGCCGCAAGATTTTTCTTTAATATGAGAAATGCAGGAAGCCACTTTGACTTCGATTTGGACTTGGCAGTTAAGCAAAACAACGACAACCCGGTGTTTTACGTTCAGTATGCCCACGCCCGTATCTGCAGTATTATAAGATTACTTGGTGAGCAGGGTGTAGTTGTACCAAAGGCAGACAACACAAAGACAAACTTGTTAAGTGCCAAAGAGGAGCACGAACTGTTAAGAAAGATTGCAGAATTGCCTGACGAAATTTCTGCATCAGCAGAAACATTGGAACCTGCAAGACTTACACGTTATGCAATAGATCTGGCAACCGCATTTCACTCTTTCTACAACGCCTGCCACGTTAATGTTGAAGATGCCGACTTAAAAGAAGCGCGACTGAAACTTATTGACTGTGCGAGAATTACTCTGTCAAATGTTTTAAGCTTATTGGCAGTATCCGCACCCGAAAAAATGTAAACGGAGAATACTATGAAAAAAATATTACTTTTGGTTATATTGCTTCTGGCAGTACCGTTATGTGCAAGTGCAAAAACTGTACGGGAAGCAACCGAAGAAGTTATAAATTGCTTTAACATCCCCGAGTCACAAGATAAAAGCGTGTTGTTTAAGTGCAAAAACTACCGTTTTATAGACGAGGCAGACAAGCCGATGGTTATGACCGCATTAAAGGGCGGTGTGCTTATACCGAAAAACGGTGTGTTAAACCTTGACAGCGAAGACTTGTCCCCCCTTATAAACGGCGTTACAAGTTACGCTATAAAAAGCGGAAAGTACAAGGTAGTTACCGAAAAATACAACGGCACTATTGATATGGCAGAAATCACAGAGGACACATATAAAATGTGCGAGTTAAAATCGGGAGAATACTATACTGCAGTTATAGAAAGCAACAAGTGTGTTGCAGTTATGCCGATGGGCGACCTTTTACGACCTGTATTATACAAAGCAAAATTATTTATTGCAGACAACGGCGGAGCGTCATTTTATGATGTTTACCGCTACTCAATGGGACAATGGATAAAAGCAAATTTTGACGAAAGATTGCTAATCGGTGAATACAGCGGTTTTAACCTTGACTGTGATATGTTAAACCAGCAGTATATTGATAAAACCATGTATATATATGCCGACAGTTTTAATCACATTTCAAAAATTTATGCTATAAGAAAGGGTGAGTAATATGAAAAGAATAATTTCCCTGCTGTTGTGTTTTATAATTTTTTCAGGCACAGTTTACTGTGCAGAGCCCACTGCATCAGAAATATTTGACGAAACATTGGAACTTACGGAGCAATATTACAACTATGGAATTACAAAAGAAGAACTTATGGAATCGGCAATTAAGTACCTTCTTAATAACAATCCCGAAATGCTTGGAGTTCTTTCAAAAGGTGCTTACGAAGCCCTTGACGAAAATTCCTACTATTTAACAAAAGAAGAATACGAAGAGCGTCTGCGTGATGTTACAATGGAGATTTCAGGAATAGGCGCTATGCTTCAGATACAGAACGGAAAAGCAGTAATTACCGAAGTTGTGCGAAATTCCCCTGCCATTGTAAGCGGTTTAAAAGCAGGTGATGTAATTTTAAATGTCAACGGAGTGCCTGTATCGGGATATGTTGTAGAAGATGTGGTAGCCCTTGTAAGAGGTCCCATAGGAACAACGGTAAATCTTCAGATAGAACGAAACGGTAAAATACTTGATTTCAGAATTGTCCGCGCATTAATAACTTTAGAAACAGTAACCTATAAAAAACTGGAAAAGAACAACAGCGGATATATTAAAATCGACTCCTTTGCCGCCAACACCTATAAAGAATTCCAGACAGCAATCCTTCGTCTTGCCGCTGTTGGTGTTGACAAAATAATACTTGATTTAAGAAACAACCCGGGCGGTTATCTTATAAGCGCAGTAAATATTGCAAACTTCTTTGTTCCCGACGGAAAACCCATAGTTATTGAGGATTTCCCCGGCGAAGAAAATGACTTTACATACCACGCCGAAGGTGATTTTGAACGTTTCAAAGTTGTAGTTTTAGTAAACGAATACTCTGCCTCTGCTTCCGAAGTAGTAACGGGAGCAATTAAAGTAAACAAAGTTGGTCCCGTTGTGGGAACAACGTCTTTCGGCAAAGGTACAGTACAAAGTTCACACACATTACCAAACGGTGACGGACTGTGGCTTACAGTTGCCCAGTACAATCTGCCTGACAATACCAATATTCACGGGGCAGGCATCACACCTGATTACCTTGTTGAAAATGTTGAAGTTCCCGTTGATTTAACAGAATTCCCCGAAATCACAAAGGAAAAGGTATTAAAAATCGGTGATAAAACAGAACAGGTAAAAGTTGTTAAGCAGTACCTTGAAGCACTGGGCTTTACTTTCCGCGAAAACGACGAACTGTATGATGACGAAATGTTTGAGGCGGTAAAACTGTTCCAGAGCGCAACAGGACTTTACCCTTACGGTGTCTGCGACATTACAACCCAGACCAAAATACTTGAAATGGCAGGAGAAGCCACAGAAATAATAGATAAACAATTGGAAAAAGCAACAGAACTTATATATGAAATGAGGTAATGAAAATGCATATTAACACAAAAACAATTCAGGAGGGCTTTAAGCCCAAAAACGGAGAGCCGAGAGTAGTGCCTATAGCACAAAGTACCACTTACAAATATGACTCAAGCGAAACAGTAGGTGATTTGTTTGATTTAAAAGCATCGGGACACTTTTATACCCGCCTTTCAAACCCTACCGTTGAAGCGGCAGAAATAAAAATTGCGGCGTTAGAGGGCGGTGTAGGTGCAATGTGTACCTCATCAGGTCAGTCCGCAACAACGCTTGCACTTTTAAACATCTGCGGAAGCGGTGACCATATTGTAAGTTCAAGTGCCATTTACGGCGGTACATTTAATTTGTTTGCAGTTACCATGAAAAAAATTGGTATTGAGTTTACTTTCGTTTCACCTACTGCAACAGAAGAAGAACTACAGAAGGCAATAAGACCTAACACAAAAGCAATTTTTGCAGAAACATTATCAAATCCGTCTCTTGACGTACTGAATTTTGAAACTTACGCAAATGTTGCCCACAAAAACGAAATTCCCTTTATTGTAGATAACACCTTTGCAACACCTATCCTTTGCAGACCTTTTGAACACGGTGCAGACATTATCGTTCATTCAACCTCAAAATATCTGGACGGTCATGCGGTAGCCCTTGGCGGTGTTATCGTTGACAGCGGTAACTTTGACTGGACAAGAGGTAAGTTCCCTGAATTCACCAGACCTGACGAGTCTTATCACGGAATTGTTTATACAGAAACATTCGGAAAATCCGCATACATTGTAAAAGCAAGAGTGCAGATGATGAGAGACCTTGGTAATATGATGTCACCGCAAAATGCGTTTTTACTGTCACTTGGTATGGAAACTCTTGCAATAAGAATGGAAAGACATTCAGAAAACGCTTTAAAAGTTGCAAAATGGTTAGAACAGAACGACAAAATCGCATGGGTAAAATATCCAGGTCTTGACAGTTACAAAGACAAAGACCTTGCAGATAAGTATATGCCTCTTGGCACAAGCGGTGTAATTTCTTACGGAGTAAAGGGCGGAAGAGAAGCGGCAATGAAGTTTATGGATAATTTAAAACTTGCCGCAATAGTTGTCCATGTTGCGGACGTAAGAACAGGCGTGCTGCATCCCGCAAGCACAACTCACAGACAACTTACAGACCAACAGTTAAAAGACTGCGGTATTACACCCGATTTAATAAGAATGTCAATCGGTATTGAATATGTTGATGATATTATTGCTGATATAGAACAGGCACTAAATAATTTATAAAAACAAAAAAGACTGAACAAGTTCAGTCTTTTTTTTGTGCTGATAATTTTTTTCTGTACTGTGTGGGAGCACACCCCGCGTACGTTTTAAAAAACCTGCTAAAAGAATAAATATCATAAAAATTCAGTTTTTCGGATAAGCAGGTAATAGAAAGCGTGGTAGTCATCAAAGCATTTTTAACATATTCAATACGTTTATTTCGGTAGTATTCTATTATGTTTTGTTTATACATAACTTTAAATTTCCGCATCAACGTATATTTGTTAATATAAAACTGTTTTGAAAGACCGTCTAATGTTATGTTGGAAAGGTAATTACTGTCTATATATTCTTTTGCCGCTATAACGGGATTTAATATTACGTCTGATTTAGTTCCTTTGTTGCTGTCAAACTGTGTTAAAATGCAATGGATTAATTCTAACATTTTCGCCTTATACAACAGTTCGTAATTGTATGATTTTTTTTGGAATATTTCAATTATGTCGAAAAATATTTTTTTAATCTGGTCGGGATGTTGCAGCGAGAAAACACAGGGAATAAATATATCTTTAAACACATCATCCTGAATAAGATTCAACTCGTCTTGTGACATTTTTTCTTTCGGTTTAAATGATACACTCCGCATATTGCTTTTACCGTCATATGAAACATCAAAGTGAATATGCGGCTGAAAAAAATCACAGTTGTCAACACTTTCAAATTCGTGCGGTACCCCGGGTCTTAAAAACACTACATCGTTTTTCTTACAGAAATATGCCGTGCTATCTACCGTAATTTTACACTTTCCGTTAGTTACAAGAATAATTTCATAATCATATATTACCCGTTTGCTTATTTTAAACGGAGGAGTAAGCACTGAAAACATTGCCACTCTTATGTATGGAGAAAATTCGTTTATGTTCAAAATACCGCCTCCTCTGCGATTAACAAAGTCAATAAATGACAAATAATTCGGCTAACATTGATATTTTATAATTCGCCTTGACACGCTACAATTATAGCATAATATTAAATATGTTTCAAGGAGGTTTAACAATATGCTCTTATCAAAGATACAAAACTTTAAATCAAGGTCAATTTCTGCTGAAAACTTTTCCGGTGAAAAAGGCAAAGGCGGAATGGCAAAACACGGCACAGGCGAAAACGCCGCCAGGGATTTGGGACAAGGATGGAAAATCTCTCCCTCTGTTGTAATAAAACCCGGTGAAACATTTGAGATAGCAAACATTAACGGTCCCGGTATTATAAACCACATCTGGATTACAGACGGCGGTGCCCCAAACAGAAAACTCGTAATAAGAATGTATTGGGACAACAGTCCCACTCCATCGGTAGAAGTGCCTCTCGGCGACTTCTTTGCTTCCGCTGAATACCAGAATTATGCACAACTTACATCATTGCCCGTTTGCGTAAATCCCAAAAGGGCTTTCAATTGTTACTGGGATATGCCTTTTTATAAAAATTGCAGAATAACAATTGAAAATATTTACACATACAATATTACAGTATATTATCAGATTGATTACGTTTTGGGAGACCTTACGGAAGGGCTCGGATACTTCCATGCACAGTTCAGAAGACAAAATCCTCTTCCCTACAAAGAAAATTATGTAATTTTAGACAAGGTTAAAGGAAACGGACATTATGTCGGTACATATTTGTTCTGGGGCGTAAACAACAACGGATGGTGGGGTGAAGGCGAAATAAAATTTTACCTTGACGGCGACAAAAAGTATCCCACAATATGCGGAACAGGTACGGAAGATTATTTCTGCGGTTCATATAATTTCGATGTAAATGGAAATTATCGGGAATTTTGTACCCCTTACGCAGGTCTTTCAAAAGTGATACGTCCTGACGGACTTTATAATTCCCAACAACGTTTCTCTCTTTACAGATGGCATATAACAGACCCGATTTATTTCCAAAAAGACATTAAAGTGACAATTCAGGCATTAGGTTGGAGAAGCGACGGACGCTATCTGCCTTTGCAGGATGATATTTCTTCCGTTGCTTTCTGGTATCAGGACAGTATATGTAATGATTTTCCAAAACTACCGTCAGCAGACGAGTTGGAAATAATATGAAAAACAAAAACGGAAACATCAAACAATGTTTCCGTTTATTTTTACGTTCTGGGCAATTTTAACATCCCTTTTATTCTACTTTGACAAGAAGAATACGGCAAGTGTTCCGGGACCCGAATGTGAGCCGATGGTTGCCCCGATTTCATTAATAAAGAAATCCTTACAACCGTACATATCGGTCATATACTGTTTTAACTGTGTTGCGGCTTCCATATCGTCACCGTGGCAGATACCGATTAACTGTTTGTCTAAATCGTAACCTCTTTCGCCTGCAACTTCCGCAAGACGTTTGATTGAAAACTTTCTTCCTCTTACTTTGCTTATAGGTCTTAAGCGGCCTTCCTCGTCAACATCAAGGACTGGTTTGATGCCCAGAATACTGCCAAGGATTGCAGAAGTTCTGGAAACGCGACCTCCTCTGAACAAATATTCAAGGTCATCAACAGTAAATATATGTTCCATATTTTCGCTGTTTTCAATAGTTTTTGCGATTACTTCCTCTTTTGTTGCTCCGTCTTTTTGCATAAGAAGTGCTTTATAAACCACAAGACCAAAACCAACTGACGCACACTTTGTATCAATAACCGTAATATCAAAATCGGGATACTGTTCTTTTATCTGTTCACTTGCAATACATGCAGAATTATATGTACCTGAAAGACCTGATGAAAAGGCAATATAAATAACACTTTCGTTGTTTTTTGCATAAGGAGTAAAGGCATCTTCAAACTCACTTACATTGATTTGTGAGGTTTTAAAACTTTTACCTGCTCTCATTGCGTCCATCAGTTCTTTAGGGGGTATGTCAGAAGATTTTTTACTCTCGCCGTCACAAGTAACTGTAAAGGGTAAAATTTCCACGCCGAATTGGTCTTGTACCCACTCTGGTAAATCTGCACCGCAGTCTGTAATAATTTTATACATATTTTTTCCTCCTTATGTAAGAGCAGGTGTGCCCTGCCCGTGTTTTACTCTGTTTCCATAATAACAGGTAAAATCATTGGTTTACGCTTAGTCTTTTCATACAGAAAATCTGAAATTTTATTTTTTACTCTTGATTTTATAGTATTCCAGTCTCCTGCATTTTTGTTAAGGCAATCCTCTATTGCATTTCTTGCGCAGTCCTTTATTGCTTCAATTAAGTCCTCGCTTTCCCTCATATACACAAAGCCGCGTGATATAACATCGGGACCTGCAGTTATTTCCTTTGACTGGCAATCTATATTTACAACCACAACAATAAGTCCGTCTTCTGCCAGATGTTTTCTGTCTCGAAGAACGATGTTTCCTAC
>JAFQVC010000130.1 GCA_017408205.1 Clostridia bacterium
AATACAAGAGGTAAGTAAAATGCTGATAACAAACGTAAATATCATAACGGAAAAAATTCCGTGCGGATACATAAATGTTGAAGATGACGTAATTACAGATGTGGGATATATGGAAAACTGTCCCTCGAGTAACGACGTTTACGACGGGAAAGGGTGCTTTGCGGTACCCGGTTTTATTGACGCCCACACTCATCTTTACAATAATGATTACGGGTATTTTGACAAAGCGTTTAATTGCGGTATTACCCTTGTGGCGGTAAGCCCCGACAGTTCAAAGCCGGTGGGCGGAGAGATAAAACTTGTGTCCACAAAAACAAAAGAAACGGTGGGTGTGTGCGGAATAAAACTTGCACTTGGGGAAAATCCGTCAAAGAACTTTGAAAACGCCACCGAAATTGTGCTTGAAGAAATTGAGAAAGCAGAAAGTGCGGTGTTTTTACACGTTCACAGTAAAGAGGATATAGATTTGGTTAAGGGCAAAAACGTAGTGTTTGTTCACGGAACAGACTGTCAGGGTAAGTGCAGAATAATTGCAGGGCCTATGCTTACCGATATATCAAAAAAAGAGATGGAGAAACTGTCTTACGAAAATCTGGTTCGTCAGTATAAAGAGGGAAGTGTTATTGCGATATGCTCCGACCATCCCGAAACACCCGTTGACTTTTTGCAGTTATATGCACAGCTCGTGGTAAAATACGGCGTTGACAAAGACGACGCCCTTTTGATGATTACTAAAAATCCCGCACAACTTTTAGGGGTAGATGACTGTTATGGAAGTATAAAAATAAATCAAAAAGGCGGAGTGCTTATTTTTGACAGACACCCGATGGATTTTTACAGCCGGCTTATAAAAATATTATAAAAGGAGAGATGTAATATGTTAAAAGGAATTCCAAGTATAATTTCACCTGAACTTCTGAAAGTTTTGTGTGAAATGGGACACAGCGATACGATAGTTATCGCAGACGGAAACTTCCCGGCGGAAACAATGGGTAAGAACGCAATTGTTATTCGCGCCGACGGTCATGGGGTGCCTGAACTTCTCGAGGCAATTCTAAAAGTTTTCCCCCTTGATACTTATGTGGAAACACCGGTATCTCTTATGCAGGTGATGCCCGGCGACAATGCAAAAACACCTATCTGGGATGTTTACAAAGAGCTTGTTGCAAAAGCAGATGACAGAGGTGATAAAGTCTTTGCTGAGGTTGAACGCTTTGAATTTTACGAAAGAGCAAAAAAAGCGTATGCTATTATTGCAACCGGTGAAACAGCAATTTATGCAAACATAATGCTTCAGAAAGGCGTTGTGGTTGAATAATGCAAATTGTCGTAAGACGCGCTCATTTTGCCGAAAAATATTTCCATAAACTTTGATAAAAACTTGTCAAATCATTGACTTTTGCGTTGTTTTTATGTATAATGTAAAATAAGGAATTATGAGATTTTTGTTTTTGAAAGGAGTAAAGGTATGATTTACACACACGAAGTAGAGCATATGTGTCCTGTTGCTAAGGGCGCAAATCACGGTCCTGCACCAATTCCTCAAGAGGGCTTATGGACTAAATCAAAAGAGATTAAAGATATTAACGGTTTCACACACGGTATTGGTTGGTGTGCACCACAGCAGGGCGCATGCAAACTTTCACTTAATGTTAAAGATGGTGTTATCCAGGAAGCATTGGTTGAAACTATCGGTTGCTCAGGTATGACACACTCAGCGGCTATGGCTGCAGAAATCTTGGCAGGCAAAACAATTTTGGAAGCATTAAATACTGACCTTGTATGCGATGCAATCAATACTGCTATGCGTGAATTGTTTTTACAGATAGTTTACGGAAGAACTCAGTCTGCATTTTCAGAAAACGGTTTGCCAATCGGCGCAGGCCTTGAAGATCTTGGTAAGGGCTTAAGAAGTCAGGTAGGTACAATGTACTCAACTGTTGCAAAAGGTCCACGTTACCTTGAAATGGCAGAAGGTTATGTAACAAGAGTGGCTTTGTCAGATAAAGACGAAATTATCGGTTACGAATTTGTTCAACTTGGTGTTATGATGCAAAACATCAAAAAAGGTATGTCAGCGGACGAAGCATTGAAAAAAGCAACAAATCACTACGGTAGATTTGACGACGCTGTTAAATACATCGACCCAAGAGAAGAATAAAAGGAGGAAACGAAAATGGCTTTATTTGAAAGTTACGAGCGCAGAATTAACCAGATTAATGACGCTTTAAATAAAAACGGCATTGCTTCACTTGAAGAAGCAGAAAAAATTTGCAAAGACAAAGGTATAGACGTAATTGACATCGTTAAAGGTATTCAGCCAATATGCTTTGAAAATGCAGGTTGGGCTTACCTTGTTGGCGCAGCAATCGCAATTAAAAAAGGCTGCAAAACTGCTGCAGATGCTGCTGAAGCAATCGGTGAGGGCTTACAGTCTTTCTGTATCCCCGGCTCAGTTGCTGACGACAGAAAAGTTGGTCTTGGCCACGGTAACTTGGGCGCAATGCTTTTAAGAGAAGATACAAAATGCTTTGCATTCTTAGCAGGTCACGAATCTTTTGCTGCTGCAGAAGGTGCTATCGGTATTGCTAAAACTGCAAACAAAGTTAGAAAAACACCTTTAAAAGTAATTCTTAACGGTCTTGGCAAAGATGCTGCACAAATCATTTCAAGAATTAACGGTTTCACTTATGTTGAAACAAACTTCGACTATGCAACAGGCGAACTTAAAATAGTTAGCAAAACTCCTTACTCAGACGGTGAACGTTCAAAAGTTATGTGCTACGGCGCAAACGACGTAAGAGAAGGCGTTGCAATTATGCACTGCGAAAACGTTGACGTATCAATTACTGGTAACTCAACTAACCCAACAAGATTCCAGCACCCTGTTGCAGGAACATACAAAAAAGAATGTATCGAAATGGGTAAAAAATATTTCTCAGTTGCTTCAGGCGGCGGTACAGGAAGAACTCTTCATCCTGACAATATGGCTGCAGGTCCTGCTTCTTACGGTATGACAGATACAATGGGACGTATGCACAGTGACGCTCAGTTTGCCGGCTCATCTTCAGTTCCTGCTCACGTTGAAATGATGGGACTTATCGGTATGGGTAACAACCCAATGGTTGGTGCTACAGTTGCTGTTGCAGTTGCAATTGAAGAAGCAATGAAATAATATGAAAAGTCTTTTAAAGTTAAATAAAGCCGAGCAAAGCCCTTGTTGCGCAATTTGTGTTTATTGCGAGAAACAAAAGGACTACACTATGTTCTGCACCAAAAAGAAAAAGGAAGTAAGAGCAGATAAAAAATGCTTTTCCTTTAAGGTGGACATTATGTCCCTTGGTGTAAACAGAAAGCACGGCATTGATGTTAATATTAACCCTGATGATTTTTCAATATAGGATAAGAGACGCCGAGGGCGTCTTTTATCTTGAATGGAGATTAGTATGATAAAAAAATATTTTAGTGATTTAAAAAGAGAATTTAGCGGATATAATTTAAACAGTTTGTCAAAAGACTTAATGGCTGGTGTAACTGTTGCGGCAGTGGCACTTCCTCTGGCTCTTGCCTTTGGTGTTGCCTGTGGTGCAGATGCAGCGTCAGGTATGATTGCAGCAATTGTTGCAGGTATAGTAATCAGTCTTTTGTCAGGAGCATCGTTTCAGATTTCAGGCCCCACAGGTGCAATGAGTGCCGTTTTGGTAACTATTGTTTCAAGATACTCTTTAGACGGTATGTTTGTTACCTGTTTGATTGCAGGGATAATAATGCTTGTCCTTGGCATATTCAAACTGGGCAAACTGGTAAACTACATACCTGCTCCTGTTATAACGGGCTTTACCTCAGGTATTGCAGTAGTAATTGCATTAGGTCAGGTAGATAACCTTTTCGGTACAGTTTCTCACGGAGAAACTGCGGTGGAAAAAGTTTTGTCCTATTTCCAGACGGGTTTTGATGTAAATATAAGCACACTTTTAATAGGACTTCTGGTTATTGCCATAATGATTGTATGGCCCAAAAAATGGAATGCAAAAGTTCCGTCATCTCTTGTGGCGATTATTATAGCAGGTATAGTGTCTTATGTTTTAAAACTTGACATTCCAAGAGTGGGCGATATTCCAAAAACACTTGTTTTAGACAGTCGCCTTCATTTAGGTTCATTAAAAGCAATTAATTTTATGGAACTTTTATCACCCGCAATTACAATTGCGGCTCTTGGTATGATTGAAAGTCTTCTTTGCGGTTCAAGTGCATCAAGAATGAAATCGGAGCCCTTTGACGCTGACAGAGAACTGGTGGCACAGGGTATAGGAAATATCGTTATTCCCTTTTTTGGCGGTGTTCCTTGTACTGCGGCAATTGCAAGAACAAGTGTGGCTATCAAGTCGGGTTGCCAGACACGCCTTACGGGTATTTTCCACTCATTGTTTTTAATTGCGTGTATGTTTTTATTGGCACCTGTTATGGCGGCGCTTCCGCTGTCTGCTCTTGCAGGGGTACTTATGATGACTGCATGGCGTATGAACGAGTGGGAAAGCATCACATATATTTTCAAAAACAAATTTAAAGGCCCAATCTTTAAGTTTTTAGTAACTATGATTGCAACAGTTGTGTTTGATTTAACTATTGCAATAGTACTTGGTATAGTATTTTCAATTATCGTTTTTGTGTTTAACATTTCTAAACTTAATATTGACGTGTCAAAGGTAGAAAACGATAAGATTAATTCAGATGTTGACGTTGAAAATCTTCATAAAGACACTGTGGTTGTGTAT
>JAFQVC010000131.1 GCA_017408205.1 Clostridia bacterium
ATAGTTTCTTTTTCCAATAATGCTTCTGCAACTCTGTTTAAAGCGTCCATATTGTCTTTAATCAATTTCTCGCATCTCTGGTATGCAGTATCGATAATTCCTTTGATTTCCGTATCAATCTGTGAAGCAACATTTTCGCTGTAATCTCTTGTTCTGCCATAGTCTCTGCCGATAAATACTTCGGAATTGTCAGAGCCGAAAGTCATAGAGCCCAACTTCTCGCTCATACCGTACTTAACCACCATATTTCTTGCAATAGCGGTGGCTCTTTCCAAATCGTTTGACGCACCTGTAGAAATATCGTCAAGAACAAGTTTCTCTGCAACTCTTCCGCCAAGCAATACAACAATTTCGTCTTGCATTTCAGTTTTTGAAGCATAGAATTTGTCCTGAGAGGGCAGTGACAAAGTGTAGCCACCTGCTCTTCCTCTTGGGATAATTGACACCTGATGAACAGGGTCCTGAGTAGGAATAAGACGTGTAACAATTGCGTGACCTGCTTCGTGGTAAGCAGTCAGTTCTTTTTCCTTTTTGGTAATTACTCTTGCCTTTTTCTCAGGTCCTGCAATAATCTTAATTATTGCATCTTCAAATTCAGGCATACCGATTTTTGTTTTATCTCTTCTTGCTGCTAAAAGTGCCGCTTCATTAGTTAAGTTTTCAAGGTCTGCACCTGAAAAACCTGCAGTAGTTTTAGCAAGAGTTTCTAAATTAACGTCATCTTCTAATGGTTTCTTTCTTGTATGAACACCTAAAATTGCTTCTCTGCCCTTTAAGTCAGGAGTACCTACAACTACCTGTCTGTCAAATCTGCCCGGTCTTAACAGCGCAGGGTCTAAAATGTCAGGTCTGTTAGTTGCGGCAATTACAATTACGCCCTGATTATCACCAAAACCGTCCATTTCTACAAGCAACTGATTAAGAGTCTGTTCTCTTTCATCATGACCGCCGCCTAAACCTGCGCCTCTGTGACGGCCTACCGCATCAATTTCATCAATAAATACAATGGCAGGTGAGTTTTTCTTTGCCTGTTCAAACAAGTCTCTTACACGGGAAGCACCCACACCTACGAACATTTCAACAAAATCAGAACCGCTTATACTGAAGAAGGGAACTCCTGCTTCACCTGCTACTGCCTTTGCAAGTAATGTTTTACCTGTTCCCGGAGGGCCTACTAAAAGTACGCCTCTCGGTATTCTGGCACCTAACTGCATAAACTTTCTTGGGTCTTTTAAAAATTCAACAACTTCTTCAAGTTCTGCTTTTTCTTCGTCTGCACCTGCAACGTCTTCAAACTTGTATTTTTTACTTTCTTCATTAAGCATTTTGGCTTTTGACTTGCCAAACTGCATTGCTTTGCCTCCGCCGCCCTGTGCCTGATTGATAAAGAACACCCAGAAAAGAATGAATATAATTATCATTACAAGAGTGGGAAGCATTGAAATCCACCAGGGAGTAACTTCGGGCGGTTCAGGGTTAAACACAAGTTTTCCCGAATCCATCTGCGACCTTATTGTTGTTCCCAAATCTGCGTAAAACTGTTCAAGAGGCGGTATGGTAACTTCCATTTTTGTACCGTCTTCCATCAGTGCAACTGCTGTCTGTTCAATAACGGTCAGTTTTTTTACACTTTCGTTGTTAACAGCAGTATATAAATCTGTATAAGTCTTTGGCTCTGCAGGAGGCGTACTTGCATACAGACTGAATATAACCAGAATTACTGCAAACAACAATACGTAAAAGCCAATGTTTTTAATATGTTTGTTCATTTTTACCTGTCCTCGTCCTCTCTTATTTCTCATATACGCTTCTTTTTAAAACTCCTAG
>JAFQVC010000132.1 GCA_017408205.1 Clostridia bacterium
TCAACTGCTTCGTTTGTTGTTGGCATATTAGCAACTTCTATGTAGTATTTAATGCCATTAGCAACGATTTTCTTTGCTTCTTCAATACCAACTTCGTTTTGTGTAGCACAAGGCATTAATACGTCTGCTTTTACGCCCCATGGTTTCTCTCCTGCGTGGAATTCAGCACCGAATTTATCAGCATAATCCTGAACTTTGTCACGGCCTGAAGAACGCATTTCAAGCATATAAGCAGCTTTTTCTTCTGTGATACCGTCTTTGTCATAAACATAACCGTCAGGACCTGAAATTGTAAGAACTTTACCGCCTAACTGGTTAATCTTAAGTACAGCCCCCCATGCAACATTACCAAAACCGGAAACCGCAAAGGTCTTGCCCTTAATATCTACTCCGTAACTTTTTAATACTTCGTCGCAGAAATAAACTGCACCGTAACCGGTTGCTTCAGGTCTTATCAAACTTCCGCCGTATGAAATGCCTTTACCTGTTAATACTGCATTTTCAAAGTTATTCATAACTCTCTTATACTGACCAAACAAATAACCGATTTCTCTTGCACCAACGCCAATGTCTCCCGCGGGAACGTCAATATGAGAACCGATGTGACGAGACAATTCAGTCATAAAAGACTGACAGAATCTCATAACTTCGCCATCGCTTTTACCTCTTGGGTCAAAGTCACTGCCACCTTTACCTCCACCGATTGGCAAGCCGGTCAGTGAGTTTTTGAAAATCTGTTCAAAGCCAAGGAATTTAATAATTCCAAGATATACTGACGGATGGAATCTCAAACCGCCCTTGTAAGGTCCGATTGCACTGTTAAACTGTACTCTGTAACCTCTGTTAACCTGAACCTGACCGTTATCGTCAACCCACGGAACTCTGAAAACTATTGTTCTTTCTGGTTCAACAATTCTTTCAATCAATCCCGCTTTTTCATATTCGGGATGTTTTTCAATAACTGGTTCCAATGATTCTAAAACTTCTGTAACAGTCTGGATAAATTCGGGCTCTCCGCCGTCTCTTTTCTTAACTGTTTCAAGAACTTTTAACAAATACTCATTTTTTAATGCCATTTGTATCTACTCCCCTAAAATAAATTCACAATAAATTATACACCTATTTTTTTTCATTTGCAATATTTTTTTTGAAAAAAATGTCACATTTTTTCTATTCTTCGACGATTTTTTCGTCAGTTTCGGGTAAATCTGTGATTTCAACCTCTTCAATAATTTCTTCTCCGTCTTGTGCCGGCTCTTCTGTAATTTCTTGTTCAATTACTTCGGGTTGTACTATTTTACCAACTTCAACAATTCGCGGCATAGCATAATAAACACTTTTATGAACAAAAGAACTTTTAATAAACTGTCCGTCTTTATAATAGTTTTTAAAAGTTTCTACGGTTACACCGTTTTGTCCTGTCTGCACTACTCTTTCTTCGCCTTCAGCCAGGTCATCCACTTCCCGTTCAATAGTTTCTGGTGATGTTGAGCCAACAATTTTGTTTGTAAGTTTTATATCATAATAACTGTCGTCTTTAACACCTAAAATGTTAACTGTAAGAACTCCGCCTGACGCAAAACATTCAATCTTTATAGGAAAGGGCTTATCGTTCATAAATTTATAATCAATTGTTCCGTAAGAAACAGTTGCATCTTGTCCCGACGGAAGATAACTGATAGTATATGAATGATTTGTCCTTGAAACTGTTTTCAAATCCGCCATTAACTGTGCACCGTAAAGTGTTGAAGAAACCTGGCAGATTCCGCCTCCTACTCCGTTTTCAAGACCTGTGGCGGTATATACTCCTGCATCTTTAAACCCATTCTCGTATGTTCTTGGACCTACAACATTGTTATATGAAAATACTTCACCGGGTTTTAAAATTGTGCCATTAATTTTCTGTGCCGCAATTGCAATGTTTTTTGACCTGCCCACAACACCTGCATTATATCTTGATGTTAGAGTTGCCAGTACATCACCAAACAGTATTTTATCTTCAAGATAACGGGCGGTAATTTCTGCCTTTAAAATTTCTTCGGTCTCCAGTGTAAATTTCTTTTCACCGCTATTGATTTTATCTTTCAACTGTTCGAAATTTACTTTAAACCCATCTTTTTCGGGAATTATATCCTTGTTTTCGCTTTCATAATCTATTTCAGCATTAACAGCGGGCTGACATATCAATTCGTAACATTTCTCTGCCGACACTTCGTTTGTAAACAATAAATCAATATCCGAAAAATCAGTATAATTTAATCTTCTTGCAATTTCGTAGTATGTGTTCTGAACATCAGGTACATTCTTATTTAAATCAACTTCAACAGTTTTTAAATCATCGCTGACGGTGCAAAAATCAGAAATGTCATTATCTCTTACAAACGAAAGGATAAATGCTTCAATGGCTTCGTCATTGAGATTAACAACGGGATAAACTGTATTATCTGTAAGTTTCATAAAGGGGCTTTCGTTTATTAATGCCTTTAAATATTCAATGGTCTTTTCGGTATTTACCGACTGCAGTTGGGCAGCAGGAATTTCGTCTTTGAATTCACCGCTTACCAAAACGATTTTTTTGTCAGCATAATAGTCGTTTACGGACTGCATAACAAAACTCTCCAAATCGTTATAAGCGTCTGCTGTTACAGGATTACCCAAAAAACTGTATGTATAAAAATAATATAAATATGAGAAAAATCCGCCAACTAAAATCAGCAGACACAATAGAGAACACACAATCCAAATGACAGTTTTTTTCAACTGAACAACCCCCAAAAATGTTATTAAGACAAGTATATCATTAATTAAATTGTCTGTCAATCGGTAATGTATGACAACATATCGCCAAGGGCATAACCGCAAAGTTTTGCCGAATTTATTGCTTCTTCAAGAGTGTTCCCCGTAGTTCCTACCTCAAGTATTATTGAACCAAGAGTAAGATGAGTATTAAAACGCTCTCTTCTTAAATCAATATCTCTGGCAAGTGTAGGATATAACAAGTTTAATCTGCGCTGATATTTTAATGCAAATTTAAGGTTTTCACGCCAGTTGGGGTTATCGATACCGTTAGCATCGGTACCTGATACAATCATAACCTGTGCAGTACTCATTCCATCAATATCAGTAGCAAGTTTATATACGTTTCCGTTACTTTCAACGGCATCTCTGTGAATATCGATAACCATTTTTATCGACGGGTACTTTTTAAGATTGTTTTCAATCGTCTTTTGTGCATTAAGATATGAACCGTTGTACGAAGGATAATCGTGAACTGTTGTGTCGTGCACCGCAATAACTCCCTTACTTTCAAGGGCTTCTTTAAATTCTTTGCCTACTCTGACGACGTTATAGTCAGGATTTTGCGTTCTGTTGGAATCCGACTGGTCATAAGGAGAATCTGCGGTTTTCAAATAGCATTCTGACGTGTGTGTATGTACAATCAGGACTGATGGCTCGTTTTTATTAATTCGAAACTTCAAGTCCTGATTAATTAATGTTTCTGTATCAATTACATAATCGGTACTGTTTTTAACCTTTACTCCTGCAGACGTGTTGTATGCTTCGATTTTCGGTGTTTCCACAGTTTTTGAAACAACTGTTACTTCGGTATTGTCAGCTGCCACCGTTTCGTTTTCAATTATTTTCATTGGATTATTTATATCAAATCCAAAAACCGCTTTGCTTAAGTTGATTCTGTCTGTTTTATAAGCAAGAACAGGTGCGGAATGCGATATTAAAGATACAAGCATATTCTGAGATATATATTCACTTATTTCTGTAAAAATCGCTTGTCCAAACAACAAAGTAAATATAATTGTTAAAACAGCAAAAATCTTAAATTTAATATTCAATATTCCACCTCCGTAATTAAGATATATGAGAGGTTAAATACTGATATTACTTATATTTGTTAATATCATCAATTGTCACACCTTTGTGCAATGAAATATTAATACCGTTTGCAATAATCTCGGAAATGTCCTCAATTATTTCGTCAACTTCTTTAGGCGTTACAACAAGATTAATATATTCCTTGGTTAAAATCTCATTAATCAGAGCGTATTTTTCGTTTTTATCCACATTATTGAGAATCTTGTAAAACTGCGGAGAGCTTTTAGACTGTGAAATAAGTTTATCAAGAACCAAATCAATAGTATCGTTAGCCATAGTGGCAGCATCAACAACTGTCGGAACTCCTATTGCTATTACGGGCACACCCATAGTTTCATTGTTAATTGCCATTCTGAAATTTCCTATTCCGCTGCCCGGTGTAAGCCCTGTATCAGATAACTGTATTGTAGTACTTACTCTTTCAAGTTTTCGTGATGCAAGTGCATCAATGACTATCAGTAAATCCGGCTTGATTCTGCTTACAACACCCTTTAAAATCTCGCCCGTCTCTATACCTGTTATGCCTAAAACACCGGGGGAAAGTGCACATACAGGTCTAATACCGTCTTCAAGTTCTTCGGGCATATACTGAAAAAGATGTCTTGTCACAAGCAACTGCGACACAACTTTAGGACCTAACGCATCGGCGGTAATTTTGCTGTTGCCAAGTCCGACTACGAGCACAGTTTTATTCTCATCAACAGTGACTAACTCGTTAAGTTTTTGTGACAAAACTTTAATGGTATCACGGTAACTTTGTTCAGTTTTATGGATTAGTTCAGGTATTTCCAGAGTAATATAATTTCCCGACGGTTTTCCAAGTGCTTTTTCGCCACTTTTGTCGGTTATTTTTACTGTTGTTATTGTAATTTGATTATAAGTTTTTGTTTCAACAGTCACCCCGTCGGGACTCTGGTTATTGTCTTCATTATAAATCTCGTTTGCCTCTAACGCCAAATCTGTACGTTTCTCCATATATCTCACCTCTGTTTTTAAATATTTTTTAAAAAAATAAGAAAAAATATTCAAAAAAAACTTGCATTTTCCAAATTATTGTGTTACAATACAATTTGTGTAATGACGTTTAGGAGGTGAAACTATGCCAAATATTAAATCAGCAAAGAAAAGAGTTAAGGTTATAAACACCAAAACATTGCGTAATCAAATGCTAAAATCAGAATTAAAAACATATATAAAGAAATTTGAACTTCTTGTTGAAAACGGCAACAAAGATGAAGTTCTTGACGCTTATAAAACTGCAGTTAAAAAGTTAGACCAAGCAATAAGCAAAGGTATTATGCATAAAAATACCGGTGCAAGAAAAAAATCTCAACTTACAGTTAAACTTAACAAAGTAGCGTAACAAAAAAAACACCGCATAGGATATTTCCTATGCGGATTTTTTTATTCTGCAAGATGTTTTAATTTTTCTTTTAGTTTAAAAATGCAATCTGTCTTTTTGGCATAACCTTTTACTATATCTTCTGCCATAGCGTGACAGGATGGGCTTCCACAGGAACCGCAGTCAATCTGTGGTAAATCGTTATACAGTTCTTCTATTTCAGTGAGCATCCTAAGTGCTACTTCCATATTTTCATCAAGTTTCATTACTGCATTGAATTCTACGGGACAAGTCCACTTGACTGCATCTTCTATTTCTTTTGTAAAATCAACTTTTGACGGAACAAGTTTTGTGTTGTCAAGAACACTGTTAAGTTTCGTTTTTGCTACAAACGGATTTTCAACAGTAAGAGGTCCGCCGATACATCCGCCTACACAAGATGATGCCTCTACAAAATCAATATCATTTAAAAAGCCAGCATCAATCTGCTCAAAAATCTTAATAACGTCGTGAATTCCGTCAACCGCAATATAATTCTCGGTTTTAAGTCCGATACTTTCCCCGCTGTTTTTTGCCCATTTAACACCCTCGATACCTGCGCTTGCAATAAGTTCGGGGTCTTTAATATTTTTCATAACGGGCAAAAGTGCCTTGTAAATTTCATTAATCGGAATACACCCCGATACCTTGGATTCAGAAACACCTATAGGTGAGTAACTGCACGTAACTTTAGCGGCACAGGGGGTTATAAAAAATACGCCGATATCTTCACTTGGAAGGTTAGTTTTTGAAATTGCCTCCTCTAAAGACAATTTTGCCGCAATTTCAATAGGAGCAAGCAAAGGCAAAATATTATCGATAAGGTTTGGAAACTTAACTTTTATAAGGCGTGTAACCGCAGGGCAAGCAGAACTAATTACCGGCTTTTGAACATTATTCTCGGCAATGTATTTTTTTGTTGCCAGTGTTACAAGTTCCGCCGCACGTGCAACCTCAAAAACCTCGTCAAAACCAATTTTTTTAAGGCCATTCAGTATAAGATTAATATCGGGTTTGTTTTTAAACTGAACATATAACGATGGTGCAGGCAAAGCAATTTTATACTTGTATTTATTAATTGATGAGAGATTGTCAGTTACCGCTTTTTTGGCTCTGTAGGGGCATACTTTAATACACTCACCGCAGTCAATACAGCGTTCCTTTATTATTCTTGCCTTACCGTTTCTTACTCTGATTGCTTCGGTAGGACATCTTTTTATACAATTGGTACATCCTCTGCACAAATCTTTGTCCAGAGTAACGGAATGAAAATATGTATTCATAAGAACAACTCCATATTTACAGATTAACGGTCATTGTTACGGTTGTACCCTTTCCAACTTCGGAAGTAACAACCATATCATCAGAATATTTTTTCATATTGGGAAGTCCCATACCCGCACCAAAACCAAGTTCACGTATTTCCGTAGTTGCGGTAGAGTATCCCTCTTTCATTGCAAGTTCAATATTTGGTATTCCGGGACCGTTGTCTTTAAAAATCATTTTAATATTGTCGGGGGAAATAATAACATCGGCACATCCGCCACCCCCGTGAATTACTGTATTAATCTCTGCTTCGTACATTGCAATTGCAACTTTTCTTATTATTGCAGGATTAACTGATAGTTGGGACAAAACTTTCTTAACAGCGCTTGATGCTTTACCTGCCGCCAAAAAATCGTCACCGCTTATTTCATAATGTAATTTCATAGGAACCCTCCTAACAAATAAGACCGTTATTATACAGTTTACCGCAGGAAACGTAAAGAGGATTCTCAGTACCTAAAAGCACCAGATTTGTATCATTTGCAAGGTCTATTAAGTCCTGAGATGGTTTCTTACCCCTTACAAAACAAATAGAATTAATATCCATCATTTCCGCAGTTCTTATAACCTGAAGATTCATAAGACCCGTTAGCAACAGTCCCTTGTCTTTGACATACGCAAGTACGTCACTCATAAGGTCAGCACCGCATGCCTGGTTAACCTCAACATTTGCGAGATAATCATCAGAATGATTTGTAAATACAGTTGCATTCAAAATGTTTTTTACTTCAATTAACTTCATAATAATCACCATTCCCGTATTAATTAAACATTGGAGTTGACATATATCTTTCACCTGAATCAGGTAAAATACAAACAATGTTTTTATCTTTATATTTATTTGCAATCAGTGTAGCGGCAAATATTGATGCACCTGATGAAATCCCAACTAAAATACCTTCACGGTTTGCAACAGATTTTGCTGAACTGTACGCCTCTTCGGTTTTTACAGTAATAATTTCATCAATCAGACCGGTATCAAGAATTTCAGGAACAAAACCTGCGCCTATGCCCTGAATACCGTGTGAACCGCTTTCACCTTGTGATAATACAGGTGAGTCATAGGGCTCAACTGCTATAACTTTAATGTCGGGGTTCTTTTCTTTTAAAAATTTACCGGTACCTGTAAGTGTACCGCCTGTTCCTACTCCTGCCACAAGGACATCAATTTTCCCTTCAGTATCTTCCCATATTTCAGGCCCTGTAGTTAAACTGTGTATTTCAGGATTTGAGGGATTTACAAACTGACCCGGAATAAAACTTCCGTCAGTTTCTTTTGCAAGTTTTTCTGCTTCTTCTATTGCGCCAGACATTCCTTTTTTACCGTCAGTAAGAACTATTTCTGCTCCGTATGCTTTAAGAAGATTTCGTCTTTCAACACTCATTGTATCAGGCATAGTAAAAATCGCCCTGTAACCTCTCGCAGCACATACTGACGCAAGACCTATACCAGTATTTCCGCTTGTTGGCTCTATTATAACAGAACCGCTTTTAATAAGTCCCTTCTTTTCGGCATCAAGTATCATATTGTAAGCAACTCTGTCCTTGATGCTTCCTGCGGGGTTAAAATATTCAAGTTTTGCAATAATGGGTAAATCAAGTCCCATTTCTTTACTGTAATTATTTAGTTTAATAAGGGGTGTTTTCCCGATAAGTTCAGTAACATTGTTAAAAATTTTCATATTATCTCCTCATAAAAATTTTATCACACATAATTTTCGGTGTCAATTATGAAATTTGTTGTAAATATCCGTTGCATTTTTGTCTGTTATTCCCTTTACTTCTTTTAATTGTTTTGTATCTGCATCTTTAATATTCTTTAAGCTTTTAAAGTGCTTTAATAGTGCTTTTTGTTTTGCAGGACCTATACCGCTAATTTCCAAAAGAACGGAATTAACCATGCTTTTGCTTCGTTTTTTTCTGTGGAAGGATATTGCAAATCGGTGTACTTCCTCCTGAATTGTATATAAAAACTTATACACAGAAGATGTGGGCGAGATACTTACCTCACCATCAGTTCCCACAACCGCCCTTGTCTTATGTTTGTCGTCTTTTACAACACCGAACAACGGTATATCGGCATTTAAGAATTCCACTACTTCCATAACTGCAGACAACTGACCCGCACCACCGTCTAATAAAATCAAGTCTGGTAGCGGTGTAAAGCCCTTTTCCCCGTTAATTCCGTTTGACAGTCTTCTGTACAGCACTTCTCTCAAACTTCCGTAATCGTCCTGGCTGACAACTGAACGGATATTAAATTTACGGTACATACTTTTATTTGGTTTTCCGTTTTTAAAGGAAACCATAACACCAACATTATTGTCCCCGCCCGTATGGGAAATATCGTACGCCTCAATAATTTCAGGTACTTCTTTTAATTTAAGCATATCTTTCAGTTCAAACATAATGTCAGACAGTTTTTTGCTG
Source organism: Clostridia bacterium (assembly GCA_017408205.1). GTDB lineage: Bacteria > Bacillota > Clostridia > Monoglobales > Firm-18 > RGIG1864. The sequence continues at coordinate 9,029 of JAFQVC010000132.1, forward strand.
TTAATATCATCATTTAATAATTTTAATTTTAATTGTTCTCTGGCGTTTTGAAGTGCCATATTAACATATTTAAGTTTTTCACCGCGTTTTGGTACTTTAATATTAACTTTTAACCAATTTGCAATCAGGTCGTGGTCGGGAATTTCGTACTGAATAAAAATGTTTTTTGGAATTGCCGACTGCATAGCGTAGTATTGCTTCATAAACTCCTGAAATACTATTTCAATTGCATTATTAATCTCATCTTTTACAAAATAGAAGTTTTTGGATACAATCTTTCCGTTCCTTAACATCAGTACAACAAACGAAACGTTAATACCGCTCCTGTCGCAGGCAATAATATCTGCATTTTCAAGATTAACATTAACAGCATCCTGTTTTTCTCTTATAGTTTTTATGCTTAATAACTTATCCCTGATTTCTGCAGCTTTTTCAAACTGAAGATTTTTTGACGCTTCCTCCATTTCCTTTTGCAATTTTACAAAAACATCGTCATTTTTTCCCTCTAAAAACAATATTGCCTGTTCAACATTGTAATTATAGGTTTTGACATCCACATTACCTGAGCAAGGACCACTGCATTTACCTATCTGGTAATTAAGACAAGTTCTTTGTGCATTTCCCGTAATATTAGAATTACAGGAACGTATTTTGAAAATCTGCTTTAAATTATCTATAATACTGTAAATGATATTGGAGCTCTGATAAGGTCCGAAATATCTTGCACCGTCATTTAACACACGCCTCGCTAGAAGAATTCTCGGATACTTTTCATTTACCGTCACCTTAATATATGGGTGTGCCTTGTCATCTTTTAACAAAACATTGTACTTCGGCATGTTGAACTTGATAAGGTTACACTCAAGCGTCAGTGCCTCAAATTCGGTTTTAGTTATGATATATTCAAATCTTTCAATATTTTTAACCATTGCTTTTACTTTTACAGAATGGGACGAACTGTTTCTGAAATATTGAGAGACTCTGTTTTTCAAGTTTTTTGCTTTGCCAACATAAATAACCTCGTTATTTTTGTTATACATAATATATACCCCGGGTTTTGAGGGCAGGTTTTTAATTGATGTTTCAAGCATATAAACCTCCAAATACAAAAAACGACCTTGCACAGAAGTACAAAGTCGTAAACACTAAACTATTCAGCGAAATTTGACGAAATTAAATCTACAAGAGAGTTAACTGCAAGTTCTTCATCAGAACCATCTGCAATAATATTTATACTTGTTCCTCTTGTGATGCCCATAGATAATACACCAAGTAAACTTTTAGCGTTTACGCGTCTGTCATCTTTTTCAACCCAAATGCTTGATTTGAACTCGTTTGCTTTTTGAATGAAAAATGTAACAGGTCTGGCATGCAAGCCAACTTGGTTACAAACAAGTACATCCTTTGAATACATAAAACCTCTCCTTTAATCCCGCCAAAAAATAATTATAGATATAGAATACTATTTTTTTTGACAAAAGTCAATACTTTTTTATCAAGTTAAACCAAATCGTATATATCGTCCTTACGCTGACACATCTCGTCAATTCGTAATATATAGTCCTTTGCTTCTTTTACATTGAATATTCTTTCTATTTTGTCATCTTTTACCATTTTTGTTACACCGCCGCAACCTAAAGACACAATGGATGACAATTCCTCCATTATCATAATGTTGTAAATACATTCAAAGTTCTTTTTTGAATAACCGATATTTTCAAGATTGCCTAAAATGTATTTTTGTCTGTAAAGATAATAGGGAACATAGTTGTTTTCAAAAAGTATTTGTTTAGAATATTCAACCATATCTGAAACTGTAGCACCGTCTGTAAGACAGTAATCACCTAACGTTTCGTGAAGTTTAGAGCCCTTTTTGATGCACATTGTATGTACCGTAATGCTCTCGGGTTCAAGCGGTAAAATCCCTTCAAAAGTCTTTTTGAAATGAGATAAATTTTCTCCGGGCAAGCCCGCTATTACATCCATATTAATATTATCAAAACCGCACTTTCTTGCCAATTCAAA
>JAFQVC010000133.1 GCA_017408205.1 Clostridia bacterium
AGTTCCCGAAAACATTGTAGTAGATGAGCCAACTGTTTTAAAAGCAGAGGCACAGGGCATAAACATATTAAAAAGCGACAAAACAAGTTTCCAACTTGCAAAAGCGATTGGTGAATTAATATGAGATGCTGGTATGATTTCCACATTCATACTGCCCTATCCCCTTGCGGAGACAATGATATGACTCCCAACAACATTGTAAATATGGCAAAAATAAAAGGTCTTGATGCCATTGCGGTTACAGACCACAACTCTGTAAAAAATGCGAAAGCGGTTATGGAAGCAGGAACGCTTATCGGGCTTACCGTAATTCCGGGTATGGAAATAGAAACCTCGGAGGAAATACACGTTGTAGCACTATTTCCCCACATTGACTGTGCTGTTTATGCGGGAGATGAAGTGGCAAAACATCTTCCTCCTGCTAAAAACAGACCTGACATATTCGGTGAGCAGTTAATTATGGACAAAGAGGACAACGTGGTGGGCTGTGAGGAGCAAATGCTTATTACCGCCACAGACCTTGATATATTTGAAGTTTTTAAACTGGTTAAAAGTGCAGGAGGGGTAGCGTATCCCGCCCACGTTGACAGGCACTCATACAGTGTGCTTTCCAACTTGGGCTTTATACCTCCCGAACTGGACACAAAGTTTATTGAAATATCAAAAAATGTTACAGACGTAAATCAGTATGTATCAAACAAAAATCTTGAAAAGTACAATCTGATTTTCAGTTCTGACGCCCACTATCTGTGGGACATTTCAGAAAAAATCCACGGATTTGACGTGGAACAGCCAAGTGTTGAAAAAATCATAGATTTTTTTAAATAAAATTATTATAAATACGGTAGGAGGAAAAGAAATGGCAAAAAGCAGTACAATCCCCTTTGCAGGAACCAAAGAGCAAAAGGAAAAACTTGATGCGGTAATTGCTAAGCACAAAGATATGGAAGGCGGACTAATCCCCGTTTTGCATCAGGCACAGGAAATTTACGGTTACCTGCCCATCGAAGTTCAGCAGATGATTGCTGAAGGTCTTAATATTCCTATGGCAGAGGTTTACGGTGTTGTTACTTTCTACACACAGTTTACCACAAATCCCAAGGGCAAATACAAAATTGCAGTATGTTTAGGAACTGCTTGTTATGTTAAAGGCTCTCAGGAACTTGTTGACAGAATTTCACAGCGTTTAAACATCGGCGTAGGGGAATGCACACCAGACGGCAAATTCTCTTTAGATGCCACAAGATGTATCGGTGCCTGCGGTCTTGCTCCCGTTTTAACTGTTAACGATGACGTTTACGGCCGCCTTACAGCAAAAGACATCGACGGTATCTTAGACAAATATATTAATGAATAATTATGAAGGAATTATCACTGCATATACTGGACATTGCACAAAATTCCATTACTGCAGATGCAACTCTTGTGGAAATCGAAATTGTTGAAGATACAAAAAAAGACATTCTCACAATTACGGTTAAAGACAACGGCAAAGGAATGAGTCGGGCTTTTTTAAAGAAAGTCCGTGATCCCTTTACCACCACAAGAACAACAAGACCTGTAGGAATGGGTATTTCCCTTTTTGAAAGTGCCGCAAAAAGCACGGGAGGAAACCTTGATATAACTTCCGAACTGGGCGTGGGCACAACGGTTACTGCAACCTTTACCCACAGTCACATAGACAGACAGCCCGTAGGCAATATGGCAGACACCTTTTTAACAATTATAAACACCAAGCCCGAAATTGACTATGTTTATACACACAAGTTTAACGGAGCGGAGTTTACGGTTGACACAAGGGAGATAAAAAATGTCCTTATGGAAGTAGATATTACAACACCTGACGTTTTAGTATGGCTTAAAGAAAATATTGAACAATCATTAAATGATATAATGGGAGGTAAGCAGTAATGAAAAGTTTGGCGGAATTAGAAGCAATAAGAAACAAAACAATAAATTCTATGAACATCCGTAAAGACGGAGAAAGCGGCATAAGAATAGTTGTAGGTATGGCTACATGCGGTATTGCAGCAGGTGCAAGAGACACACTAAACGCAATTTCAGAAGAACTTGCAAAAAGAAATGTTGCACACGCATCAGTTTCACAGACAGGCTGTATCGGTATGTGCCGTTTAGAGCCAATCGTTGAAGTATTGGAGCCGGGCAAAGACAAAGTAACTTATGTTAAAGTTGACAGAGAAAAGGCAGTAAGAATTGTAAACGAGCATATAATTAACAACAAACCGGTAGTTGAATACACCATCGGCGCAGTTGAAAAATAATAATAGGAGGAAAAGATACAATGAATTTAGTCAGAGCACATATTCTTGTGTGTGGCGGTACCGGTTGTACATCGTCAGGCAGCGAGAAACTGATTTCAGAATTTGAAACACAACTTTCACGTGTTGGTATGGCAGACGAAGTAAAAGTTGTAAAAACAGGTTGCTTCGGTCTTTGCGCATTAGGTCCAATCGTTATAGTTTATCCCGAAGGTGCATTCTACAGCAGAATTACTCCTGAAAACGTTAAAGAAATTGTTGACGAGCATATAGTAAAAGGAAGAATCGTAAAACATCTTTTATATGATGAATCAGTAAAAGAAGAAGAGATTATGCCTTTAAACGATACAAACTTCTACAAACACCAGATGCGTATCGCTCTTAAAAACTGCGGTGTTATCGACCCTGAAAACATTGACGAGTATATAGCACTTGACGGTTACAAGGCACTTGGTAAAGTTTTAACAGAAATGACACCCGAACAGGTAATAGATATAATGAAACAGTCAGGTCTTCGCGGACGCGGAGGCGGCGGTTTCCCCACAGGCTTAAAATGGGACTTTGCTGCAAAACAGCCAAAAGGTCAGAAATATGTTGGCTGTAATGCGGACGAAGGTGACCCGGGTGCATTTATGGACCGAAGCGTTTTAGAGGGTGACCCCCATTCAGTAATTGAGGCAATGGCTATTGCAGGTTATGCAATCGGCGCAGACCAGGGTTATATTTACATCAGAGCAGAATACCCAATCGCAGTTAACAGATTGCAGATTGCTATTGACCAGGCAAGAGAATACGGCTTACTTGGTGACAACATATTCGGAACAGACTTCTCATTTAATTTGGAAATCCGCCTTGGTGCAGGTGCTTTCGTTTGCGGTGAGGAAACAGCACTTATGACTTCAATCGAAGGTAAACGAGGAGAGCCAAGACCTCGTCCTCCGTTCCCTGCAGTTAAAGGTTTGTGGGGCAAGCCAACAATCTTAAACAACGTTGAAACTTATGCAAACATTCCTCAGATTATATTAAACGGCGTTGAATGGTTTAACAATATCGGTACAGAAAAGAGCCACGGCACAAAGGTATTTGCTTTGGGCGGTAAAATCAAAAATACAGGTCTTGTTGAAGTACCTATGGGTACAACTCTTCGTACTATCGTTGAAGACATCGGCGGCGGTATTCCTAACGGCAAAAAATTCAAAGCAGCACAGACAGGCGGTCCTTCAGGCGGCTGTATCCCTGCTTCACTTATCGACGTTGAAATCGACTACGACTCACTAATCAGCATCGGTTCAATGATGGGTTCAGGCGGTCTTATCGTTATGGACGAAGACTCATGTATGGTTGACATCGCAAAATTCTTCTTGGAATTTACAGTTGATGAATCTTGCGGTAAATGTGCTCCCTGCCGTATCGGTACAAGAAGAATGCTTGAAATATTAACAAAAATTACTGACGGCAAGGCAACAATGAAAGACCTTGACAACTTAAAACTTTTAGCAAACAGCATTAAAGCGTCTGCTCTTTGCGGTTTGGGACAAACTGCTCCAAACCCCGTACTTTCAACATTAAGATACTTTGAAGACGAATATATTGCTCACATTGTGGATAAAAAATGTCCTGCAGGTGTATGTAAGAACTTACTTCAGTACAAAATTGTACCTGAAAAATGTATCGGCTGCAGTTTGTGTGCAAGACAGTGTCCTGCAAATGCTATTTCAGGCGAAATCAAATCACCGTTTGTTATTGACCAGAGCAAATGTATCAAGTGCGGTGCTTGTATGTCTGCTTGTAAGAAACAGGCAATTATTAAGGAATAAGGGGAGGGAATTATAATGGTTAATTTAAAGATTAATAATATTGATGTATCTGTTCCCGAAGGAACTACCATTTTAGAAGCAGCACGCCTTGCCAACATTAACATCCCTACTCTTTGCTATTTAAAAGATGTTAATGAAATCGGCGCCTGCCGTATGTGCTTAGTTGAAATAAAAGGTGCAAGAGCATTACAGGCGGCTTGTGTTTACCCTGTTGCAGAGGGCTTGGAAGTATATACAAACTCTCCAAAGGTAAGAGAGGCAAGAAAAGTTACTTTGGAACTTATTCTTTCAAATCACGAAAGAAAGTGCTTGACTTGCGTAAGAAACCAGAACTGCGAACTACAGAAACTTTCTGAAGAACTTGGTGTTACAGACATAAGATTTGACGGCGAAAACCCCGACTACGGCGTTGACGACTTATCTCCCTCAATCGTAAGAGATAACAACAAATGTATCTTATGCCGCCGTTGCGTAAGCGTTTGTAAAAACGTTCAGACAGTTGGTGCAATCGACGTTATGGAAAGAGGCTTTATAAGCCACGTTGGATGTACTTTTGAAAAATCATTAAACGAAGTTTCCTGCGTAAACTGCGGACAGTGTATTACTGCTTGTCCTGTTGGCGCATTAAAAGAAAAAGAAGATATTGACAGAGTATGGGAAGCACTTGCTGACGAAACAAAACACGTTGTTGTTCAGACTGCTCCTGCTGTAAGAGTATCTTTAGGCGAAGAATTCGGTATGCCTATCGGCTCAAGAGTAACAGGCAAAATGGCTGCTGCTCTGAAAGGTCTTGGCTTTGACCTTGTTTGCGACACAGATACTGCTGCAGACTTTACAATTATGGAAGAGGGCACAGAGTTATTGCAGAGATTACAAAACGGCGGTAAATTACCGTTAATCACATCCTGCAGCCCCGGTTGGGTTAAATTCTGCGAACACAACTTCCCCGAAATGCTTGACAATTTGTCATCAGCAAAATCACCTCACGAAATGTTTGGTGCACTAATTAAATCATACTATGCAGAGAAAAACAACCTTGACCCCAAAGACATCGTTGTTGTATCTGTAATGCCATGTACTGCTAAAAAATACGAAGTTGCAAGAGAAGAACTGGCAGCAAACGGTTGCCCCGATGTTGACATTTCAATTACAACAAGAGAACTTGGCAAAATGATTAAACAGGCAGGTATCGATTTTGTAAATCTTCCTGACGGTAAATTTGACGCTCCATTTGAAACATCAACAGGTGCCGCAGTAATCTTCGGTGCTACAGGCGGTGTTATGGAAGCGGCTTTAAGAACAGTTGCCGACATATTAACTGGTGAAGATTTAGAAAACATCGACTACCACGAAGTTCGCGGTACTAACGGTATCAAAACTGCAGAAGTTGAAGTTGCAGGCAAGAAAATCCGCCTTGCAGTTGCAAACGGTCTTGGCTGTGCAAGATACCTTATGGAACAGATAAGAGACGGTAAAGCACAGTACGAATTTGTTGAAATTATGGGTTGCCCCGGCGGTTGCGTAACAGGCGGCGGTCAGTCAATAG
>JAFQVC010000134.1 GCA_017408205.1 Clostridia bacterium
AACCCTCTTAGGGTTCAATTCCCATTCAATAAAAAAACAGAACCACGGCAAAAGCCGTAATTCTGTTTTTGGTGGAAGTGTGGGGAATTGAACCCCAGTCCGAAAATACTCCGCAAAACTTTCTACGAGTGTATCGTGTGACTAACGTTCCCTTACACAGAGTTTCACACGCAATCCCCTGTGTTTGGTAGCCCGATAATACCCGGTGGGAATTAAGGCATTACCCACTCGTGTTCACTGCAAAATGACGCCCTTAATCTTCTATGCAGTTCTCGAAGTAAGGACGGCTGCCGTTAATTAGGCAGCGTAAGCTAAATTATCGTTAGCGTTTAAATTTAAAATTGGGCTTTTTAAGTGGACTCCCGCCACTACTCGCTTATTTTGTTTATATATCCCCGTCGAAGCCATTGCACCCCCGTACAGTTATATATTACATTAAGCAAGAGATTTTGTCAAACAAAATCTCTTGCTTTACAGTTATTTCCTCAGTGCATTATATATTATTATTGCGCTGTCGGCTTTTGTGATGTTCTGGTCGGGATTAAAGTTACCTTTTCCGTCACCGTTAATTATACCCATTCCGTACATAATACATACATGGCCGATATTTTCTGTTACATCTTTAAATGGACATTTCCAGATGTTTTTCAGTTGCGCGTATTTGTCACTTCCGTTTGCTCTTGCTAAAAACACAAGGGCGTCGGTTCTTGTAACAAAAGCCTCGTCATTTCTTTCGTTGTCTTTAATTATATTATAGTTTTTGGCACTTACAAATGTTCTTTCATAAATTTCATTTTGTCCGCCGCCGAATGCACTTACCAAAAGAGTTATGAAATCTTTTTGAGTTATAAAGTTATCGGGGTTAAAACTGTCTGTTTCAAAGCCAATACCGTACTGTGCCAGTGTTTCTATCTGGTTTTTTGCATAGTGATTTTCAATGTCATTATATTTTATAACTTTTCTTTCAGTAAAGTTATTGACAAATTCACCGTCATAGGGATTTATGTAGAAATTTTCGTTGCCGAAACTATATACCATAACGGCATTTTCGGAAATAGAATTCTGATTTATTTCTGCAATATACATTCTGTTATAATTCACATTTTCAAATACGATATTTAATGCTTCGTCTTTTGTGATTACATTTTCAACAGAGGGGAACTGTGCATCGGTATATGCTATATTGTAGTTTGTAAGAATACCTGTTTCTTTATCTACTGAAACTGTTATTGTATCGCCCAGAACTTTTACGCCGTTTACATATCTCTGGAGTCTTAAAGTATTTTCTGTTTCTGCAGTTTTATATTCTTCAAAAAGTTTTCCTGCAAGTAGTTTTGCATAGTTTTCGGGAGTGTCTTTATAATCGCCCTGACCTGAGTAGTTATTAAAAGAAATAACCGCACCTGTTTTTCCATCAACGGTGATGTTATATTTTTCGTAACCCAAGTTATAAATATATCTGTTCTGAGATTTAACAAGACTTGAGTAGTAAGGTGTTTCGTCTTTTGGTATATTTAATATTTTTAATTCTTTTAAACTTTTTTCAATTTGCTCTTTGGAAAGAAGACCGTTTATATTAGTTATTTCTTTCATTTCCGCTTCGCTGAATTCGGATTTCAGATTTTCTGAACCTGCCATTGAATCAGCAGACATGTTATAGATGTGTCTTGCAGAATACGTATATATTTTTCCGTCAACGGCGTTAATGTACTGATTACCGTTACTTCCTAAAACATATTTTGCTACAGGTGTTTTAACATCGTCAATATAGTTGATTTCATAAACAAGTTCCATACCGAACAGGTCTTTATACGCCTGTTTTGCAGTATCCGGATCTATAAAAGATGCAGGATATTTAAGTTCTTTATATGTACTGAAATTATAGTTTCTTAAAGACAGGTCATTGGCATCAAGTGAAAGACTTCCTGCAAATTCACGTACTGTAATACCGTTTTCAATATATGACAAATTTGCAAAAACATATTTTCCGTACAAATCAATGGTATCGATTTCATTTACAACAATTTTACCCTTTAATGAGGGGTTTACAAAATCCGCAAGTTCCTGTGCGGCTTTACGATACTGTTCGGGAGTATGTTTTTTAATACCGAAACTGTCCCCGTTATTTCTTGTGTAACTGTTATAGTTTCTTACAATTCCGTTTTCGTCACAATCTACAGACAAAGTTTTTGGGTTGTCCCCTTTAGTTGACCAGTAAAAACTGTAAATGGTCTGACCGTATCTTCCCTGTGTTGAACTTTCAAAAACCTCATAACTGTTGTCAATTGAAAAACGCTGTTTAACAAGTGACAGTATTTCCTCGTAATTACCTGTATCTGCACCATAAGTTACGGTAGGTATAAGCATTATGAGTGTAAGCAATATACAAATTATTTTTTTCACGAAAATCAACTCCTTTTAAGGTTTAGACTTATCTGTTATCAAAAAAGTTCCGCAAATTCCATATTTTTCTCCAAATTATTTTTGCAGTTCTTTGCAAGTTCGTAATTATCAAACAAAGCAAAGACGGAAGAGCCGCTTCCCGACATTACTGCACCCAGGGCACCGTAACTTATCATCTGTTCTTTTATTTTGGTTATATCTTCGTTAGTTTCCATTACATTAAACATATTTTCTGCAATGAAACGGAGGTCGCCTTTATTAAGAGCGTTTACTATTTCGCAGGTGTCGGTATGGGCAGGAGGGGTACAACTGTCTATTACTTTGAATGCTTCTTTTGTACTTACTGAAAATTTGGGTTTTACAACTACCGTGTAACATGGGGGAAGTTTCTTTACGGGTGTCAGTATTTCTCCGATTCCTTTTGCCTCACAACATCCGCCGATTATGAAAAAGGGTACATCTGCACCGACAGTTACTGCTATTTCGCACATCTCATTATCACTTAAGTTGGTTTTATAAATGTCGTTAAGGGCTTTTATAACTGATGCAGCATCGGAACTTCCGCCGCCCAGACCTGCTTCTTTTGGGATATGCTTTTCAATGTCAATTTTTGCACCGCCCTGAATTTTAGTGTAATCAAAAAACGCTGTTGCGGCTTTATACGCAATATTTTGTTCGTTATCCATTCCTTTACATTTAACTGTAATTTCGTCACTTTTCTCTACTGTTACAATATCATACACAGGAATTTCGTGCATAACAGTATGCAAAAGGTGGTATCCGTCCTGTCTTTTGCCCACAATATCCAGGCATATATTAATTTTTGCAGGGGCTTTAACTATCATAACCGCACCTCACAAGTTTTTTTATTATTTTATCATAAAACATGCATAATTGGAATAGTTTTATAATAAATATTATCAGAAAGATATACGGAGGTATAAAATATGTTAGAG
>JAFQVC010000017.1 GCA_017408205.1 Clostridia bacterium
AAATAATACCGAATTTATGCCTATTCGTGACGTGTTGTCCGCAAATTTTGAAAAACTTGCGGAACTGTCTAAAAATCCGGGCAAATTAGTAGGTGTTCCAACGGGCTTTAACAAACTTGACAGTATTTTGTCAGGTCTTAATAAAGCAAATTTTGTACTTGTTGCGGCACGTCCTGCAATGGGTAAAACAAGTTTTGCTCTTAATATTGCTACAAATGCGGCACTTACTGCCAACAAAAAAGTTGCAATATTCAGTCTTGAAATGAGCAAAGAAGAAATTGTAAACAGAATATGGTTTTCATCTGCAATGGTGGAAAGTAACAAAATAAAAACAGGCGAAGTTCAACCTGCTGACTGGACAAGGTTAATTAACTCTATGAAGTTATTGTCACCTGCAAATATTTACATTGATGATACCTCATCGATTTCTGTTATGGACATTCGTTCAAAATGCAGACGCCTTATGATGGAGCAGGGACTTGATTTAATAATCATTGACCATATTCAGTTGATGCAGGGTATAAGAAGGTCAGAAAACAGACAACAGGAAATTTCCGAAATTTCACGTTCTTTAAAAATGCTTGCAAAAGATTTTGACATTCCTGTTCTTGCGTTGTCACAGTTAAGCCGTGCAAGTAAAGACCGTGCTGACAAGCGTCCGTTACTTACTGACCTTCGTGAATCTGGTGCAATTGAGCAGGATGCCGACGTTGTACTTATGCTTTACCGTGACGAATATTATAACGAAAACACCGAAACTCCCGGTCAGGCGGAAGTTATTATTGCAAAACACAGAAGCGGTGAAACGGGCAAGGTGTTCTTAAACTGGCAAAGCGAATACACAAAATTTGCTGATTTTGATTATACACATACGGAAAGTTAATTATGGATAAACTAATTATTAAGGTTTTGTCTTTTATAGACAAATATCAGTTGATTGAAAACAAGAAAACAGTTCTTGCGGCAGTTTCGGGCGGACACGACAGTCTTTGCATGCTTCATCTTTTAAATGAAATTAAAAATATACGCGGTTTTGATTTGAAAGTAATGCATTTAAATCACGATTTTCGTAAAGAGGCAGACGGCGATATGGAATTTGTAAGGTCCGTATCGGAAAAGTTGGGACTTGAGTTTTTTGGCGAAAAAGTTAATGTGGAACAGTATGCTAAAGTTCACGGGATTTCCTTTGAGACTGCAGGACGTCAGGTACGTTATGAGTTTTTTGACAGAGTGGCATCAAAATTTCCTGACAGCGTTATTGCAACTGCACACAATGCCAACGACAACATAGAAAGTTTTTTTATGCACTTAATGAGAGGAAGCGGTCTTAACGGTCTTTCGGGAATAAGTGCAAAAAGGGACAACATAATAAGACCTCTGCTTTTTGTAACCCGTGAGGAAATAGAAAATTATTGCAAAGAGAATAATATTGTTCCCGTTATTGATGTAACAAACGAAAGTGATGATTACACAAGAAATGATATACGTCATAACGTAATCCCTTCGGTACTTGAAAGATGCAGCATTGACTCTCTTACAAGAACTATGGATATTATAAGTGAAGAAAACAGATTTTTTGAACAATATGTTAAATCTATTGCCAAAAGTTGCATAATAGATTATAATGGGGTTTCAAAACTTGTTGTAAAACAGTTTAAAGTTTTGGATAAAGCAGTAAAAAGAAGAATTTTGTATGAGTTTTTAAAAGACAGTCCTGACGTGGGACTTATTCACATTGACGGAATTATAGAGATAGCAGAAAAAAACAGAGGCGGAAGCATAGCAGAACTTCCGGGGGGTAAAAAGATAAAACTAAATAAAGGGATGTTGGAAATTGATGAATAAAAATGTAGAGAGAATTCTGTTTACTGAAGAACAGTTGAAAAATCGTGTAAGCGAAATGGCACAGGAAATTAACAAACATTTTAACGGTGAACCCGTAGTGGTTGTATCCGTTTTAAAGGGCAGCGTTGTATTTGCAGTTGATTTGATAAAGCAACTTGATATGCCCGTTTCTCTTGATTTTATTTGTGCTTCAAGTTACGGTTCAGGCACCATTTCTTCAGGTAAACTTATTATAAAAAAAGATGTTGAATTACAGGTGGAAGGTCAAAATATACTGTTGTTGGAGGATATTATTGACACAGGCGAAACCTTGCACGAAATAATGAAAATGCTAAAAGGAAGAGGAGCAAAAAGCATTGTAACCGCAATGATGTTCAATAAACCTGCCCGACGCAAAAAAGCAGTTCAGGCAGATTTTATAGGATTTGATATTCCTGACGAATTTGTTGTGGGCTACGGTCTTGACTACGATGAGCAGTATCGCAATCTTCCTTATCTAGGAGTTTTAAAAAGAAGCGTATATGAGAAATAAGAGAGGACGAGGACAGGTAAAAATGAACAAACATATTAAAAACATTGGCTTTTACGTATTGTTGTTTGCAGTAATTCTGGTTATATTCAGTCTGTATGCAAGTAC
>JAFQVC010000135.1 GCA_017408205.1 Clostridia bacterium
AAAAGACGGAAAAACCTACAAGGTAGTGGGTAATGTGGTTGAAACACAGGAACAAAAGGAAAAATCGTATTCGATAGTTTTATATTTCATTGACAAAACCGCAGAAGTTGAAAACTACAACTATGCCGTGAATTCGAAGGTCGTATGTTGCAGTATTCTGGTGGACAACTATGACGATTTAATAAAAAACACTCCCGATACCCACAGAACGTTCCTTGTTTCCGAAATTGACGGCGTTATAGAAAACTGGGTTGATGAATTAAACGGTGTGTGCAGAAAAATCGAAAAAGACAAATACACCGTGTATTTTGAAAATGAAAAGTTGCAGTCTGTTATAGATTCAAAATTCAGCGTATTAGACCAGGTGAAAGATATAAGCGTGGGTAACTCCATTCCTGCCACATTAAGTATAGGCGTAGGCAAAGGGGAAGGCATTAAAGAAAGTGAAGACTTTGTAAATATTGCGATGGATATGGCATTAGGCCGAGGCGGAGACCAGGCGGTAATGAAAGATGCAAACGAAATGAGATATTTTGGAGGTCATTCCGAAAATTACGGAAAGAACACCAGAGTAAGAGCAAGAGTTGTATCAAACGCTTTAAAAGAACTTGTTGATCAGGCAGACAACATCTTTGTTTTTGGTCACAAGAACGCAGATGCAGACTGTTTTGGCGCATCGGTGGCAGTTGCAAATATTGCAAGAGCAAGAAACAAACAGGCGTATATTATTGTCGGCAACTTGCAGTCAGGAATTGAAATGGCAATGGACAATCTTAAAAATGATGAATATTACCAGAACGTGTTTGTAAATGAAACTCAGGCACTTAACTTTGTCACTGCAAAATCTCTTTGTGTAGTGGTTGATACACACAGTTCCAAACTTATCGAAGCACCCAGAGTTTTTGAAGAAATTAAAAACAGGGTTTTGGTTGACCATCACAGACGAGGTGCTGACTATCTTGAGGGCTGTGCATTGGTATATCACGAAAACTATGCTTCATCAACCTGCGAACTTATGACTGAAATTGTCCAGTATATAAGTGAAGACTTTAAAATGTCTGTTGCTGAGGCACAGGCAATATATGCAGGTATTGTACTTGACACCAAAAACTTCAATGTGAAAACAGGTGTAAGAACTTTTGAAGCGGCAACGTTTTTAAGACGTAAAGGCGTTGATACTGTGGAGGTTAAAAAACTGTTCCAAACTGATTTTGATATGCACATTGCCAAGTCAAAAGTACTTGCTAATGCAGAAATATATAAAAACGAGTTTGCTATTTCTACATGGAGTACAGAGGGGGATTTCCCCACAGTTGTTTCGGCACAAGCGGCAGACGAACTGCTTAATATTGCAGGAGTTAAGGCATCTTTTGTACTTTGCGAGTGTAACGGAGAAATTTTAGTCAGCGCCCGTTCTGTAGGTGCATATAATGTCCAACTTGTTATGGAAGTTTTAGGCGGCGGCGGTCACATGACAGTTGCTGGAGCACAAATAAAAGGTAAAATGTTAAGTGAGGTTTTAGAAACCCTTAAAGATGCTATAAATACAGTTCAGTAAGAAAGGTTGAGTATGATGAAAGTAATTTTACTACAAGATGTTAAAGGTACAGGTAAAAAAGGCGATATTATAAATGTTGCAGACGGATACGCAAGAAATGCATTGTTCCCTAAAAAATTAGCCGTTGAAGCAAATGCAACTAACCTAAACATTGCAAAAGGCAAAAACGAAGCAATTGCACACAAAAAGGAAGTGGAATTATCTACTGCCAAAGATCTGGCAAAACGACTTGAAAACGTTACTGTAACACTAACTGCCAAAGCAGGAGAAAACGGCAAACTGTTCGGGTCAATCACTTCAAAAGACATATCAGAACAACTTGAGAAACAAAACAAAATTAAACTTGATAAAAGATGGATTAATTTAGACGAGGGTATTAAAAGCATAGGCGCAAGAGAAGTTGAAATATGGCTTCATCCCGAAGTTAAAACAAAGATAAAAGTTGTGATTACAGCACAATGAGGTGAGTAGTATGGAAGGTGTAACAAACGTAACGCCCTATAACGAAACGGCGGAACAGTCTATTATAGGCTCAATGCTTTTGGACAGAGATTGTATCGGCACCGTAACCCAGATAGTACGAAGCAGTGATTTTTACGACCCGAGAAACAAAGAGTATTTTGAGTGTATTACAGATTTATATAACCTTGATTTGCCTGTTGACATTATAACTGTTTCGGAACGTCTTAAAAAAAGAGGTACATTTGAAAAAACAGGTGCAGAGGAATATCTTGTTGATGTGGCAAACTGCGTTTCAACCAGTGCCAATGTAAAGCACTACTGTAAAATCGTTGCAGAATATTCTGTAAGAAGAAAACTTATTTCCGTTTCAGGGGAAATAAACGAAATGGCATACGGCGGAAATGAAGACATTGACAAAATCCTTGACTTGTCTTCACAGAAAGTTTTTGACATTGCAGTAAAAAGAAATAATACCGAATTTATGCCTATTCGTGACGTGTTGTCCGCAAATTTTGAAAAACTTGCGGAACTGTCTAAAAATCCGGGCAAATTAGTAGGTGTTCCAACGGGCTTTAACAAACTTGACAGTATTTTGTCAGGTCTTAA
>JAFQVC010000136.1 GCA_017408205.1 Clostridia bacterium
CAGAAATCTCGGACTGATTGCCTGAATAACGATAATGGCAAGCACCATAAATATATAAAGTGAGTTGTCTATTAAGGTCTCGCCCACTATTTTTCTTTTTTCTTTTCCCGGAAGGGCGATAAACTCTGCATAACGCTGTCTAAAATTCAGTTTGTTTTTCATTGCTCTGCTCCTCTATACATATTTAGATGCAAGTGTCATTATTTCTTCCTGTGAGGTGGTTTTTGCATCTACTTCCCCTGCCACACGCCCGCCCGACATAACAAGTATTCTGTCACAAATACCCATAAGTTCAGGCATTTCAGAAGACACAATAATAACCGACTTGCCTTTTTTCGCCAAATCTATTATCAGTTGGTATATTTCGTACTTGGCACCTACATCAATACCCCTTGTGGGCTCATCCAGAAGTAATATTTCAGGTCGTGTAAGAAGCCATCTGCCAAGTATGACTTTTTGCTGATTGCCGCCTGACAAAGTCCTTATCTGCGTTTTGTGCGAGGGGGTTTTGATTCTCATGGCATCAATTGCCCATTTTGTGTCTTTAAGCATTTTTGCTCTGCTTAAAAACATACCCTTAACTTTGTAACCTGATAAATTGGAAATGGTGGTATTTGAAGTAATGTCCAAAATCCCGAAAATCCCGTCTGCTCTTCGTTCCTCCGTCAAAAGAGCAAAACCGTTTTTAATTGCTTCTTTCGGGTTTTTGTTTTCCATTTTTTTACCGTGTAATGTTATTTTGCCGCTTTTTCTTGCGGCTATACCAAAAATGTTTTCCAGAACCTCTGTTCTTCCCGCCCCCGCAAGACCTGCAATTCCTAATATTTCGCCTTTTTTCAGTTTAAAACTTACGTCTTTTAAGGTTGAATACATTGCAGACATATTTTCCACTTCCAAAACCACTTCTCCCACCTTGTTGTCTTTAGGCGGAAATCTGTTGCCCAGTTCTCTGCCTACCATAAGTTTAATTATTTTGTCCATTGTCATTTCGGAGGCAGGTTTTGTAGCAACGTGTGTTCCGTCACGCATTACGGTAATGTCATCGGAAATTCTTAATATTTCCTCCATTTTATGTGAAATGTAAATTATTCCGCACCCTCGGTTCTTTAACATATTTATTATACGGAACAGATGTTCTACCTCCTGCTCCGTAAGTGATGATGTGGGCTCGTCAAAAACAATAACTTTCGAGTCGTAAGAAACCGCTTTTGCAATTTCCACCATCTGTCGTTTTGCAACGGGCAGGGTACTCATTATTGCTGTCGGAGAAACATTAATGTTAAGTTCCTTAAATATCTCCATTGTATCTTTATACATTTTCTGTTCCGATACAATAAAGTTAAAGTGTGTAGGATAACGTCCCAACCAGATGTTGTCCATTACATTTCTCTTTAATGCCTGATTAAGTTCCTGATGCACCATTGCAACACCGTTTTCCAGTGCATCTTTGGAGTTTTTGAAATTTACTTCTTTGCCCTCTAAAAGTATTTGTCCGCTGTCTTTGTTGTATATACCGAAAAGGCACTTCATAAGAGTTGATTTTCCTGCTCCGTTTTCACCCATAAGAGCGTGGACAGTGCCTTTCCTAACAGTAAGTGATACTTTGTCAAGGGCCTTTACTCCCGGAAAGCCCTTGACAATATTTTTCATTTCAAGTAAAACATCACTCACATTTTTTCCTCCCCATTTTTATTCGCCAAGATATTTTGCATAGGCAATACGGATTTTTGCAACACCTTCGTCTTTATTTAAATCCGTTGTATCTGCAAGGATTTCTTTACCCTCAATACAGTTAGCCGTCAGTTTGCCGATTGCCATAGCCATACCCTCTGCGTCCTGCTTAATTGTTCCTGCCATTCTTTTGTCTTTAATTAACGATTTTGCGGCGTCTGTTGCGTCAACACCGAAAACAGGAATACTTTTTCCGTCTCCCCCTAAATTATAGCCAACTGAATTAAGGGCAGTTACTGCACC
>JAFQVC010000137.1 GCA_017408205.1 Clostridia bacterium
ATTTTGGTGATATTGGAAAATTAAAAGAATATAAAGAGGGTTTATTTACTCCTCAGGATGTTTCTGCATACTTAACGGGCACAACATTAAATCCCGAAAAAATGATTTTATAATTGATGTATGTGCCGCACCCGGTGGAAAAACTACACATCTTGCGGAAAGTATAAACAATGATGGTACAATTGTTGCTTTTGACTTGTATCCTCATAAAGTGGACATAATAGAAAGTAACTGCAAAAGACTTGGTATAACCTGTGTAGATGCTAAAGTCTGGGACAGTATGAAAGTAAATGAAGAATATATTGGAAAAGCAGACAAAGTACTTGCAGATGTACCGTGCAGCGGTCTTGGAGTAATCGGCAAAAAATCTGACATTAAGTGGCACAGAACTCCCGAAGATTTAAAAGAAATTATAAAAATGCAGGACATAATTTTAGAAAACGCCTCTAAGTATTTAAAACACGGCGGAGAGTTGGTTTATTCCACATGCACTATAAACAAACAGGAAAACGAGGAAGTTGTTAATCGTTTTATAGAAAAGAGTAATTTTAAAATAACTGAGGAAAAGACCATTATGCCATACGATGGCAGTGACGGATTTTACATTTGCAAAATGACAAAGGAGTAAAAATGGATAAGAAATTAATTGACGAAATTAACAGACTTGCAAAAAAACAAAGAGAATGCGGATTGACCGAAGAAGAAACGGCTTTGCAGGGAGAGTTAAGAAAGCAGTATCTTACTGAATTCCGTGCCAACTTCAGGCAAATTCTTGACAATGTTGAAGTTGTGGATGGTGAGCCACAGTGATAATTGATTTTCACACTCACGCATTTCCGGACGCCATTGCAAACAAAACCATTGAAATTCTAATGGATAAAGCACGTTTGCCAAGTTTTTGCGACGGAACAGTATCTTGTCTTAAACGTTCATCAAAAGAAGCGGGAGTTGACATAAGCGTTGTGTTGCCTATTGCTACACGTCCCGGTCAGGAAGATACAATTAACAAGTTTGCATGTGAAATTAACAACACGGACAGAATTATTTCTTTCGGTTCTGTTCATCCGAAAAGTGAAAATTACAAAGAAATATTAGACAAAATTAAGGGATACGGACTAAAAGGTATAAAACTTCATCCCGATTATCAGGGTTTCTTTATTGATGATGAAAAAACCTATCCCATTATTGAGTATGCCGCAAAACTTGGTCTTATAATTGTTTATCACGCGGGGCTTGATTTGGGAATACGGGGACAGATAAGATGCACACCCTTACGGGCAAGAAAAATGCTTCGTCAAATCGGATATGACAAAATTGTTCTTGCACATATGGGCTCTCACGCATTATCGGGTGATGTTATGGATGTGCTTTGCGGGGAAAATGTTTACTTTGACACAAGTTTTTCACTTGGCAAGATGCCTGACAGCCATGTATATGAAATTATTAAAACTCACGGAGAAAATAAGATTCTGTTTGGTACTGATTGTCCCTGGGACTGTCAGAAAGATGATGTTTTGTATTTTAACAATTTGGACCTGACGGAAGAAGTGAAAGAAAAGATTTTATATAAAAATGCCCTGGAGTTGCTGAAATGAAAAAATATATTTTGTTTGTTTTATGCATAATTATTATATTCAGTTATGTGTTCTTTCCCGATTATGATAATTTACAGGTTACTTTTGTTGATGTAGGTCAGGGTGACAGTACGGTTTTGTTTTTTCCTGACAGTGAAGTAATGGTAATTGATGCGGGTGAAAAAAGTGAGGTTGGTTCTCTTATCACCTTTTTAAAATCAAACAGAGTAAAAGAAATTGACGTATTGGTGGCAACACATCCACATTCCGACCACATAGGCGGTATGACCGAATTATTGTCGGAATTTAAAGTTTCAAAGGTTTATATGCCAAAAGTTGTTCACGACACTTCAATCTACTACAGTTTTCTTGAAAGTATTACTGAACAGGAGATAGATGTTACCGAGGCAAAAGGCGGAGTAAGTATTTATCCCGAAGACAGTTTGATAAAGGCAGATTTTCTTGCACCGAACAGCGGAGAGTATGAAGAACTTAACAACTACTCCGCAGTACTTAAAGTAAGTTACAAAGACATATCTTTTTTGTTTATGGGAGACGCCGAAGCGGAATCTGAATACGAGATGCTAAATCAGGACTACGATTTAAAGGCAGATGTTTTAAAGGTTGCCCATCACGGAAGCAACACAAGCAGTACAAGAAGGTTTATTGATGCGGTATCGCCAAAGTTTGCGGTTATTTCTGCAGACGGAGAAAGTTATTCACATCCGCATAATGAGACGTTAGACCGACTTTATGGTGTAAATATAATAAAGACGTACGAAGAGGGTAATATTTCTTTTGAAACAGACGGTATTACACTTGAAAGAAAGCAGGATTTATATGAAATTTTCGATTGACAGAATTGAAGGGGATTTTGCAGTATTGATTCTTGAAAACGGTGAAATTGTTAATGTTCCCAAAAAACTGTTTGATAACCCAAAAGAGGGCGTGTCTTATTCCTTAACGGAAGTAAAGAGCAGATACGATACAGCGAAATTATTAAAAGAGGTATTTAATGATTAATTTAAATGATTTAACATTCGAGCAGTTGCAAAAAGCAATAGAAGAGGCGGGCGAGCAGAAATTCCGTGCAAAGCAGATTTTTTCCTGGTTCGCCCTTGGTGTAACTGATTTTGATTTAATGACTAACATATCAAAAGCAACAAAGGAAAAACTTTCTTCGAAGTACGGTATTGCTACTGTCAGGATATATAAAAAGTTCAAATCGAATATAGATGAAACGGTTAAGTATCTGTTACAGTTGAATGATGGCAGTATTGTGGAAAGTGTTGCGATGAAATACAAACACGGTATATCCCTTTGCCTTTCCACCCAATGCGGTTGCAATATGGGTTGCAAATTCTGTGCATCAACCATCGGAGGAAAAGACAGAAATTTGACTGCAGGGGAAATACTTGGTCAGGCGGCTCTTTTACAGGCGGACTTAGGTCAGCGTATTTCAAATATTGTACTTATGGGGATAGGAGAACCGTTAGATAACTACGACAACGTAATTACGTTTCTTAAAAATGTTAATGACGAACGTGGTATGAACATCGGATACAGGCACATATCTTTATCCACCTGCGGACTTGTAGATAAAATAAATATGCTGGCAAATGAGAAAATGCCCATAACTTTATCTGTGTCCCTGCACGCGCCTGATGATGAAACAAGAAACAAAATTATGCCTGTAAACAAAAAATACAACGTAAAGACGCTTATTGATTGTTGCAGGGATTACATAGAAAGCACAGGAAGAAGAATTTCCTTTGAGTATATATTGATTGACGGGGTTAATGACACTTATAACCACGCCAAAGCTTTAGCATCAATTACAAAGAATATGCTTTGTCACGTTAACCTTATACCTGCAAATTTTGTGCCTGAAAGCGGGCTTAAAAAAAGCAGTAAGGAAAACGTAATGAAGTTTTTAAATGCATTACAGTCCTTTGGAGTTAATGCGACGGTAAGAAGAACATTGGGCTCAGATATTGAGGCATCCTGCGGACAACTAAGAAGGAATGAAATGAACAAATAAGAGGGAATGACTATGAGAATTTACGGTAACACGCACAAGGGATTGGTGCGTAATTCAAATCAGGATAATTTTTATATCGACAAAGAGCGCAACTGGTGTCTTGTGGCTGACGGAATGGGAGGTCACAAGGGCGGTGAAACTGCAAGTGCTCTTGCGGTGTCTGTTATCAAAAATTACTTATCGGAAAACAGTGGCGATACTGAAGACATATTAAGGTCAGCAATTGTAAAGGCAAACCGCGAGGTGTTTGAACATTCCATAAAAGTTCCGGAACTTGACGGAATGGGCACTACAGTTGTATTACTTAAAATGGAAAACAATATTGCATATATTGCTCACGTTGGGGACAGCAGAGCATATTACATCAACGGTGAAAGAATTTTGCAACTGACGAAAGACCATTCGGTTATACAAAAATTACTGGACAGCGGAACTATTACAAAACTTCAGGCAGAAAACCATCCTCAGAAGAATCTGATTACAAGGGCGGTTGGAACAGACAAATATGTTGAAATAGATGTAAACAGAATTATCTGCACAAAAGGTGATTACATTTTACTTTGCTCCGACGGATTATCAAATTATGTAGATGAGCAGGAAATGTTTGACATAATTATGGATAACCCCGAGACAGCTGTTGACAAGTTAATTGAACGTGCCAACAATTCAGGCGGCATTGACAATATTACGGCTGTGCTATTATGTTTGTAAGGAGGCGTACTTATGAATTTAATCGGTAAAAATTTAGGAAACAGATATGAAATATTAAAAGAAATCGGTGCAGGAGGTATGGCGTACGTCTATCTTGCACAGTGTAAATTGTTAAACAGAAAAGTGGCGGTAAAGGTATTACGCCCCGAACTTGCGGAGGACAAAGAATTTTTACGCAGATTTGAAGTTGAGGCACAGGCGGCGGCATGTCTTAATCATCCTAACATTGTAGGTATTTACGATGTTGGTCAGGATTACATTGACGAACATCCAATCAATTACATTGTTATGGAATATGTTGAAGGTATTACTCTTAAGGAATACATAGACAAGCAGAAAGTGTTGCCCTGGAGAGAAGCCATAAACTATGCCATTCAGATTTGCGAGGGTTTACGTCACGCTCACAAAAACGGCGTTGTTCACAGAGACATTAAACCCCACAACATTATAATTACAAAAGACGGAGGTCTTAAAGTCACAGACTTTGGTATTGCCTGTGCGGTAACTAAAAATACTGTGACTATTACAAAAAGTGCCATCGGCTCTGTTCACTATTTTTCACCTGAACAGGCGCGCGGCGGCATTACTGATTCGAAAAGCGATTTGTATTCATTGGGTATTGTTCTTTATGAAATGTTAACGGGTAAACTGCCATTTGACGGTGACAGTCACGTTTCCATTGCTATAAAGCATATTCAGGAAAGACCTGTTTCACCTAAGGATATTAATGTGTCAATCCCTCTTGCAGTAGAAAACATAGTATTAAATGCTATGCAAAAAAGACCTGAGGACAGATACCCCTCTGCAGAGGAAATGTTAGTTGATTTACATTCAGCAGAAGCGTCCCCCGATGTGACAATTCCAACTACTCACAGTGACGATGATTTCGGTAAAACAATGAAGTTTAAAGATACAGAAGAAGTAATTAAAAAAGTACAGGAAATTGAAAAAGAAACTCCGAAAGAAACAGAAAAATCAAATGAAAGCAACGATAAAAAGACAATTATGTGGGCGGTTATTGCTTCAGTTTGTCTTGTACTTGTATTTGGTATCGGTATAGCATCATACCTTGGTGCATTTTCGGGCGGCTCAAAAGAGGAAGAAGTTCCCAAACTTGTTGGCGAATTATACGAAGACGTA
>JAFQVC010000138.1 GCA_017408205.1 Clostridia bacterium
AAGAAGATATTGAAGTGTGTAAGAAACTTGCAAATGACAGAGGATGCGAGTTAAGGGTCCGCGAGTATATAAAATAACTAATCTTACCTCCCCGACATATAATGTTGTGGGAGGTGTTTTTATGTATTATGTAGTATTTAACTCTGTAACATTGGCAACGCGTGTTAAAAATTATTTCAGATATACGGGTGAACGGGTTCGCCTTGTTCACACGCCCAAAACCATCTCAAAAGGCGGTTGTTCCTATAGCGTTATAGTGGAAAAGCATCTTGTGTCAAAAGTGATAGAGGTTGCTTCGAATTACGGTATAAAAGTATTGGGAGTATATAAAGAAACAGATGACGGATTTGTTGAGGAGGACAGTTATGATATATCTTGACAATTCCGCTACCACTCATCATAAGCCAAGAGCGGTTGTTGATTCAGTTTGTAATTATATTAAATATTATACTTCCAACAGCGGAAGAGGAAGCCACAAATTAAGTAATTATTCAGGTGAAATGGTTTTTAGTTGCAGAGAACTTATTGCAACTCTTTTTAATATTGACGACCCGTCGTTAATCGCTTTTACTACGAATACCACTACCGCAATTAACTTTGCTGTGCACGGTATTTTAAACAAGGACAGCCATGTGGTTATAAGCGGTATGGAGCATAATTCTGTTTTGCGTCCCGTTGTTGATATCGGATGTGATTATTCGGTGGCAAAAGCAGACCATACCGGCTTTGTTTCTGCCCAAAGTGTTGAAAATGCAATTACACCGGGAACAAAACTTATAATTATTAATCATGCATCAAATATAGTGGGGACGATTAATCCTATTAAAGAAATAGGGGAAGTTGCAAAAAAACACAACATACCACTGATGGTTGACTGTGCCCAGACTGCAGGGGTTGTTGACATCGATGTCAAACGCGACAATATATCAGTTCTTGCTTTTGCGGGGCACAAACTATTATACGGTCCGACAGGTACCGCGGGACTTTATGTAAGCAAAAATATAAAGTTAAAGCCCATAATTCAGGGTGGTACCGGAACAATGTCGGAAAGTTATTTACAACCTGAAATTATGCCTGATATGCTGGAGTCGGGAACATTAAATCTTGTTGGTATTGCAGGACTTAAAGAGGGCGTCCGTTTCGTACTTCAAAACGGTGTGTATAATTTATTTAACTACGAAAAGGGGCTAATTACGGAACTGAGGCGGGGACTGTCGGGGATTGACCGTATAAAACTTTATGGAAACCACCGTAGCGTTGGTGTGCTTGGCTTTGTTGTTGACGGTATAGACAGCGTCACAATGTCTTCTTTGCTTGACGAAAAGTTTGATATTGCGTCACGTGGCGGACTTCATTGTGCGGTACTTGCACACAATTCTTTAGGCACAACTGACACAGGTCTTGTACGGCTAAGTGTAAGCAGATTTAACACTATGGAAGAAATTGAAAAAACCGTAGATGCGATAAAGCGGATTCTTTAAGGTCGCCACCAGATAAGGGAGCATTGGTTTTGAAGTCTGATTTTTCGTTTATGCTTCGTAAAAAAATCCCGAAATATGTCTATATTACGGAATTTTTATTACTTGCCTAATTCAAAAAATCAGATATTCAAAACTGCAAAGCATCCTAAAAACAAAATTTTTTAATGAAGTTCAAGGCAAAAACAACCCATAATCCTGACGGATATGGGTTGTTTTTAACGCGGAAATTCGTAAAAAAGGTGAATTTTAGGACAATACTGCCTTGTCTGGTGGTGACCCTGCTTTATTAAATTTGTATTTCATAGTAGATTTTATAACATTAATATGATACAATATTTATGATAGAGGGTGAAAATATGTCTTTATACGAGTTTTTGTTCGACTGGACAAACTATACATTTATGAAAAACGCCTTTCTGGCAA
>JAFQVC010000139.1 GCA_017408205.1 Clostridia bacterium
AGAAATGTGCATCGGAATCAATAGTAACGGGAACTTTTAGGCGATTACAAATCTGTGCAATTTTTATTAGTCTTTCCTTATAAAATGCTTCTAAATTAAGGGAATGTCTGTTTAATTCTATTACAACATTTTTCTCTTTTGCCTTTAAAATTATTTTTTCGTAGTCAATTTCAAAAGGACCTCTGTCTAAATGCCCTATAATTTTAACGTAAGGGTTGTCAAGAGCATTTAAGTACGCCATCTCCAGTTCCTCAGGTGTTTTTGGATTATAAACAGGAGGGTGGTAAGACACAATTACAAAGTCAAGTTTATTAATAAAGGGCGGTCTGGCGTCAATTTCCCCATCTTTATTTATTATGTTTGCCTCAATACCCTTTAATATTTTTAATCCGTATGCCTGTTTTGGTATTCCGCCCACGCAGTTAAAGTGCCAGAAGTGGGGACTGTCCTCCATATCGGGACCATGGTCTGTTACAGCAATACCTTTTAACCCTTTTGCTTTTGCCTCCATAATGTTTTCGTACAAAGTGCTGTAAGCGTGGGGATTTGCAAGGGTATGAGTATGCAGGTCTATTTCTATATTCATTGTTTTCCTCCGATAAACTTTACTGTGTTTTCATAGTTGGCATTTATAATTAAACCTTCGTCAAAGTCAAGTTCAGTTAAAAGGTCTGTAATTATTCCTACGTTTCCTATTTCCGTGCAGAAATGGGCGTCGGAATTTACAACAACGGGGACTTTTAAATCATTGCAAATTTCCGCAATCTTTATTACTCTTCCCCTGTAAACATCATCTAATTCCAAAGAATGTTTATTAAGTTCCACAGCAATATTTTTTTCTTTTGCTTTAGTTATTATTGTTTGATAGTCAATTTCAAAAGGACCTCTGTCTATGTGCCCTAAAATCTTAACCTGCGGGTTTTCCATTGCGTTAAGATAAGCCCTTTCCAAATCCTCTTTTGTAAAAATTCCTTCAAAGGAGCCGTGATAAGAGGCAATAATGTAATCCATATTATGGGCGTTTACCTTATCAATATCCATTTTGCCGTCAGCGTTTAAAAGACTTGCTTCAATACCTTTAAAAAGGCGTACTCCCTCTGCAAATTCGGGTAAATCTTTAAGTGCGTGGAAATGCCATACATGACCTCCGTCTTCAATAACGGGACCGTGGTCGGTGATGCCGATACCTTTAAGTCCTCTTTTAACGGCGTACATTACATTTTCATAAATAGTGCTGTAGCTGTGAGCACTGTAGTTACTGTGAGTGTGTAAATCAACTTCTATTTTCATACTTGTTCTCCAAGGTTTTTTTGCATTTCTTCCATAAGGCGGTTATTTAATACTTCTGCAGCATTATATCCCATTCTTTTTGCTCTGTTGTTCATAGCCGCAATTTCAATTATAATTGCAAGATTTCGTCCGGGTTTTACGGGGATTAAAATTGACGGGATTTTGATACCTAAAATTTCGGTGTATTCCTCTACAAGTCCAAGGCGGTCATACATTTTTCCGTCAATCCACGGCTCTAAATTTATAACCATATTTATTTTTTCGGAATCTTTAACTGCGCCGATACCGAAAATCTGCTTAACATCTATTATTCCTATACCGCGAAGTTCTATAAAATGGCGTATTCTCTCGGGCGATGAGCCAACTAATGATATTGCAGATACTTTTTTTATCTCTACCGCATCGTCTGCAACCAGGCGGTGTCCTCTTTTTACAAGTTCCACGGCAGTTTCGCTTTTACCTACTCCGCTTTCACCAAGCAAAAGTACACCTTCGCCGTAAACTTCAACAAGTACACCGTGACGTGTAATTCTTGGTGCCAGTACAATTTTTAAATGTGCAATCAAAGCACTTACAAAGTCTGATGTTGAAAGAGGTGTACGAAGTACGGGAACATTATGCTTTTGTGCTTCGGTAACTGCTTCGGAGAATACCTCCATACCTCTTGTAAATACAAGTGCGGGAATACCTTTTGAGAATAACAGGTCAAATATATGGCTTCTTTCTTCCGATGTCTTTTTCTGCAGGTAGGTGTGTTCAACCATACCCAAAACCTGAATTCTTGTTTCGTCAAAATAATCGTAAAATTCCGCCATCTGCAGTGCAGGTCTGTTAATATCGGGTGTGTTTATTATTATACCCTCATAATTACCGTCTCCGCAAACAGTTTCCAGATTAAATTCATTTACGATTTCTGACAACGCAACTGTGTATTTTTTCTCCATTTATAACACCTCTGTTTTAAATTATTTTACACATTTCTGACAAGGCGTCAGTCCTGCGTCTTTTGCCGCCTCAAGGGATACTTCAAAACTGTTTTTCCCGCCGCATTCCGCGTCATAATGATATCTTTTGCCCGACGGTGTGCGGTAAACACGGTTGTCCTCCTTTTCAGGCACCGTTATTGCTTCGTCCGAAACAGAACTTGCTCCCGTTCTGTAATCAATAAAAATATCTGGCTGAACATTGTAACAGAAAACACAAAATGATATGCCTCTGCCTTCGTCCTCAACGGAATATGCCTCTAAAAGAACACCGTCGGCAACGAGATTGTCCCCCGTAAAAACCGGCGTGGAACGATACATAACTCTGTTACCCGTTTCTTCTATATATTCTGCTATGTCATTTTCAAAAGGAAGCATACCGTCAACATTTAAGTATCTTGTCCCTGTAATAAGGTTTCTTTCGTTGGCGTTTTCCCCCGTAAGCTGAAAACCGATTAAATGACATCTGTTGTAAAGATATTTACCGTCAATGTTGTCATACGCGGCATTTATCCACCCACTGGGCGTTACTTTACTGATACTTTCCCGCTCTTCCTTCGGCATCAAATCTTCCGCCACAGATGCAAAACATACATCGCATCTGCCCAGTTCGTCAAGGTCACTGTAATATTCAAAAGAACCGTTTATAATCTCGTATTCCTTAAAAAATGGAATATTGTTGTTGATTTTAGCGTACGCCTGCCCTGAATACTTTGGCAATACGCTCATCAGATAATTATATTCATTTTCATCAAAAGTGTTTCTTATTACCGAAACCGTATTTGTGCTTCCGTCCCAGGCAACACCAAGATTAAACCCCTCTGCCACAAACCTTATGGGAAGCATTGTACGCCCGTTTATAACCGCAGGGGCTACGTCAAGGGTTTCGGCATTGTTGTTAAGATATGCCACCTTACTGCCAATAACCAACTTGATTGTATCATCCTTCAGCGTTAAAAGCACCGACTGTGTGCTTTCGTCCCATCCCACATCACCGCCGAATGCCTCTATTATGGCTCTTATGGGAACTAACGTACGTCCGTTTGTTACTATCGGCTTTGTTCCTCTGCCTAAGTCTATCTCTGTTTCTGCTCCGTTTATTTCCATAACAGGATTATTAATCTGCAAACTGACAATTACGTCTGTGTCTGTATTTGCAAAAGTAACAGAGCAACAAAGAACAACCGCACAAACTATTCCCACAATGGTTAAGAGTTTTGCTTTTTTCATTTTTATCTTCCTTTTTGGTAGTTTTCGCGGGCACACAAAATTACTTCGTCAAGGAATTCTTCGTCGTACCCCAGTTCAAGCCCTTTATTGTAGTACTTTATTGCATTTTCTTGGTCTCCTGTCAAATCGTATGCCTTAAGCAACAAAAGTGCCGCCTCTTTGTTGTCATTCTTAATTCCAATGACTTTTCGGGCGTCTGAAATTGTATTATCAAACTCGTTGTATGTAAAATACAGCAACGCACGGTTATAATACGCCTGTGCAAATCGGGGATTTCCTCTTATGGCTTTATCGTAATGGAAAAGTGCTTTCTCTTTATCCCCGTGATTTTGATAAATTACCGCAAGATTGTTGTTTACCGTAGGTTCATAGGGCACAAGTTTCAGTACTTTTTGATACATTGCCACCCCTTCACGCAAACGACCGGAGTCTTCAAAAGACAACGCAATAAAAATCATACATGCGGCATTGTCCCTTTTGCTTTGTGCCTTTTTACAAAGTTTCAACAGTCGTTTTATTGCGTTGTTATACTTCTTGTTGTTATAATCATGTATGCCCAGAAGCAACTGCCTTTTCAGAGCCCTGTTGTCTAAAAATGCGTTTCCGATAATTTCTTTATACTCAACTTCGTAAATTTTAAACCAGTGCTTGAAGAACCGCCTGTTTGACCGCACAAAAACTCCCGCAAAAGATACCAATATCATCAAAACTTTGAACCATTTTTCCGTATATTCCGTTCCTTTATAAATCACATCATATAGGTATATTGACAATACCGCAACTGTGCAGATAATCAATATTAAAATGTTTTTATATCGTTTCATTATTCTTCAGGTTCTTCAGGCATAACAATTGCCGCAACTATGTAAGCAAGAACTCCCGAACCGCCAAGAAAGGTAAAGGCAACCCAGGCAAGTCGTACCAATGTAGGGTCAATATCAAAATACGCCGCAACACCGCCGCATACTCCGCTGATTTTTTTGTCAGTTTTTGATTTGAACAGTCTCTTTTTCATATTTTTTTCTCCTTTTTTATAGTTAAAAAACTCAGTTAATCAGAATAGTATTGCGTATTATTTCATTCCAAACTGCTTATCGGCAAAATCCATATATGCTCTCCAGTCAAAAATAAGATGGTTATGGTCGCCCATTCTCACATGGTAAGCAATATTTCCTTCCTGCAGTGGCGAATCAACTTTCGGAAACCCGTTTTCCACCAGTCCTTTTATACCATAAACCTTTTCGTAAACTTCCGAAGCAAGACAGGCTGATGTGAATTCCGCCTGAGGGTCTGCCCAGTCATCAAGTTCAGAACTTTGCACATATACGCTTCTTGGCGCCACAAGAGAAATAAGATAGTGCTGGTCAAACTCCATAGCCTGTTCGTTGTTTACATATTTTTCGTAGTTGCGGCAAAACCAGTAAGGAACAACATCTACCATATACTCTACATGTTCTCCGATTTTTGTTTTAAAAAGAGCACTGCCGCCGCAGCCCGAACTGTTGGGAATACCCATTGCAAATCTTTCGTCAAATGCGGCTGTAACAAGGGCAGTTTTTCCAAGCCTTGAATGTCCCACCACCGCAACTCTGGTTTCATCAACCTCCGGTGCAGTTTCAAGATAATCCATTACTCTCATTGCCGCAAACGCCCAAAGTCCTATAGCGCCAAGGGTATCTTTTCTTTCAGGAGAAAGCCCCAGCGTTTCGTACAGTCCCGTTCTGTAATCTGTATATTTGTAGCCCTCTTCGTGTTCGATAATCCCTGCTGTGTAGTCCTCAAGGGCTATTTCATCTGTATCGTAATATATCAATCCGTAACCCCTGCCCGTTATTTCTTCAACGGGAAATCTTTCTCCGATTATTCCCAGAGAAACACTTCTTGACATCCACGTATGTCGGTTAATATTTAAAAACACAGGAACTTTTTTCTTCCCCTCAGGAAGAAACATATACGCTTTAAAAGTAAAAGTTTTACCGTTAAAATTGATTGTAATCTCAATATGTCTTCTTATCACCGGTATATTTGGCACCTTTGATTCTTCAACAATGTTAAAGGTTGTGTTCTTCTTATCGTATTGCGGAAACACTCCGTATTCTTCCCTCTGAAGAATCTCCTTCAGTCTTGCTCTGCCTTCTTTTTCCCACTTTTCGGGATTTCCCGCTTCTCCGTCTTTAAGTATTTCGGGAATATTTGTATCGTATTTTTCGTTTACTTCCGTTAGTGTCATTTTTCATCGCTCCTGTTCTTTTAAATAATTATATATCAAAGAAACAAAAATATCAAGATTATACGAAAAAACTTGCATTTTTTAAATTCTTCTGTTATAATGTAAAAAAAATGGCTATGTGATAAATGCAGGAGATGTCTGTTAAACAGACGACCGACGGAGTAAAACTCTCAGGTGTGTAATATGCACAGGTACTGTATTTTGATAGCACTCCGGAGAAGTCCCAAAAAAGGATGCCGAAGGTGCAAGGTGTTTTACAACACTAATCTCTCAGGCAAAAGGACGGAGCGTACTTGAGAAATCTAACAATTTCTCTGCTTTTTCTTGTTCGGAGTTAGTTTTTTAACTCTTTTTTTTATGTAAAAAACGAAAGGAATGAAAAAAATGTGGAACAGTATTATTGAAAAAATTACTGAGATTAACTCTGTAATTAACGGCTTTGTTTGGGGTTGGCCAATGATTATTATGATTCTTGGTACAGGCCTTTTAATTACCCTGAGATTGAAATTTATGCAGGTTACAAAATTTGGTGAATCTATTAACACCACCATTGTTCCCGCAATCAAAGAAATTGGCAAAAAAGACAAAAACAAAACGAAAAAGGAAAATTCCATTTCACAGTTTGAGGCTTTTTCTGCCGCTATTTCAGGTACAGTAGGTACAGGTAACATCATCGGTGTTACATCTGCCATTTTAACAGGCGGTCCCGGTGCTGTTGTATGGATGTGGATTTCCGCATTCTTTGGTATGCTTACCAATTATGCAGAAAATGTTCTTGGTCTTTATTACAGAAAAAAAGATAAGAACGGCAACTTTTCAGGCGGTGCTTTTTATTATATCGCCTACGGACTTAAACAAAAATGGCTTGGTTACATAGCAGCGTTTTTCTGCTTGTTTGCCGCAGTGGGTATGAGCGGTGTGCAAACCAACAAAATTTCAGGCACTTTTACTTCTGTAATGAATCTTAACTCGGATATGGCAAAAATTATAATCGGTATTGTTGTTGCTGTTATTACAGGGGTTGTTGTTATTGGCGGAATTAAAAGAATAGGTAAAGTTGCTTCTTTGCTTGTTCCTTTTATGTCCCTTGTATTTATTATAATGTCTGTTATCATTATTGCAATTAACTTTGCTGCAATTCCCGAAACATTAAGACTTATTTTCACAAGCGTATTTTCTGCAAAGGCGGTTGCAGGCGGTGTCGGCGGTTTTGCTTTCGCTAAAATTATCCAAAAAGGTCTTGCCAGAGGTGTCTTTTCAAACGAAGCAGGTCTTGGCTCCTCTGTTATTGCCCACTCTGCTTCAGAGGTAAGAGAACCTGTAAAACAAGGTCTTTGGGGTATATTTGAAGTGTTCTTTGATACATTTGTTATTTGTACTTTAACTGCCCTTGTTGTTTTAACAACCAACGTAGCAAGCGGGGCTTATCAGTCAGGCGCATTCTTTGGTGCTTTTGACGGTGCAACATTTAAAGTAGCAAACGACTCTGCAACTGCATTGTCTGCCTTCGCTCAGAATCTTGGTATTACAGGCGGTATTGTTTTCTCAGTGTTCTTGCCTCTGTTTGCTTTTACAACCATTCTTGCCTGGTCTTATTATGGAGAAAAAGCAACTGAATTCTTTTTCCAGTGGTTGCCTGAAAAAGGACAAAAAACTGCTGTAGTGTGCTTTAAAGTAATTTACGTGTTGCTTATTGTGTTGGCAGCAGTTATTGAGGGTGAACTTCTTTGGGCTATAGACGACACCTTTAACGGCCTTATGGCTTTGCCTAACTTAATTGCCGTTGTTCTTTTAAGCGGACAGGTTGTCAAGATTACCAAAAACTATTATGACAGAAAAAAAGGCAAAGATGTAGTTCCTATGCTTTCTGCTTATCCCGAATTAAACGAAGAGTTTATTAAAGACCTTGAAAATGAAGCAGCAACAAAATAATTAAATACATATTATTTTAAAATCAATCTTTTCAATTGTCTTAAAGACATAAAGAGTCCATACCCCTTCGGATATGGACTCTTTTTAACGTAACTTTTCTCAGGCAATTTTGTTAAACATTTAATAATTGTGAGAGAAAGGTTTCTCCTTCCGCTATGTATACAGTTGAAATTCTTTTGATTTCATCCTTCCCTTTTCCCGTCTCTGCACAAGATAGAATATCCGTAAAATATTTTTCAATATTGCAATGTTTAACGGCAATTTTTATTAATTCTATATCCGTCGCAAATGCTATACACATTTTTACGCCATTGCTGTTTAAATATTCTAAAAACTCCGCCACGCCTTCTTTCAGTTCAACCTCTTCAGAATAAAAATCTATCATTATATAAAAACTGTATAAACTGGATGCCAATGTTTTTTTCGATATGCAATCTTCGATTGCTCGATATTTTGTTTCACAAAATCGATATGTTTTCCCTTCGGTCAAACTCGATATGATATGAATTCTCGTTGCGTCGGCAACATATCGAGCCGTCAGGCGAATTTAGCTGCAGTGCTATGCACCGCAATCATACTTTAAAATAAAATCAATAATTGGTGTGTTGTCAGGTAAACTGTGCGGATGATGGTCTCCGCCCTTTTTAATTATAGTTTCAATTATACAGTTGTTCTTTTCGTAAATATCCTTTATGTATTTACCGTTTTCGTCAAAAGGCACTACCGTATCTGCATCTCCGCTTACAAGAATTACAGGTATGTTGTGTTTTACAAGGTTAGGCAAATGGTCCAAAGGATGGTTTCTGTAACCAAGAAGTTCGGTAAGTTCCATCCCCGTATGCTGATGAAACTCGTCAAATATAGACATGCCCTTTCCAAACCCTGCAGGACAGGACAAAAGATTTACCACAGGTGCATCAAGATACATACAGGAAACAAGTTCGGGATATTTTGATGCAAAATAAATACCCTGCATTCCTCCGCAACTCATTCCGATAATGACACATTTTTTGCTTACACCAAACCTTTTTGTCATATAATCTGCAAGTTGTGCTCTTGCGTCGGTATCTGACGGGTGATGCCATCTTGTTTTGTTAACTATATGTGCTACATAATAACCCATATCCAAAAGCTTGTTCTGTACCTCTGGGAAGGCATCAAAATATTCGGTTTTAAGTGCCCATTTACCGTTTGGTTTTTCGGGATGGCAAATTACAACGACTCTGTCATCTAATTTGAATTCTTCTCTCATACTAACCTCCATCACAGTTTTATTTTTCCTTTATGGTTGGCAAAAGCAATTCAGCTGCGGTCACAGACCGCAAATAACTTTTGCAATTGCGTGTTCTTCGTTGCTTACTGTTACAAAATCTGCCGCCGCCAATGCTTCGTCGCAGGCATTGGAAACCGCAATTCCCGTTCCTGCCGCGCAAAACATTGAAATATCGTTATTGTAATCTCCTATTGCTATGGATTTATTAACATCAAGCCCCAGGTAATCGCAAATCTTTGTTACCGCAGTTCCCTTTCCTATTCCTTTTGGCAAAATTTCATACAACGACCTTGAAGAACGGACAAAAGTGAAATTATCTGCAAGAGGGTGTGATTTAAGTTCTTTTTCAATTTTAAGGATTGTTTCTTCCTTTTCGTTACCAAAAAGAATTTTCCCTTTTGGCTCTTTTATATCGTTATAATGACACCTGAAATTTTCAACACCCGTTAAATTTCTGAATCTTTTCATTGTTTCATTTTCTCTGCAAAAACAGGTTTTGTAAAAAGTATGCACCTGTATTCCCACATCATCAAAGTTTTCGTCAATGTGCTTTATTAGTTCCGATACATTTTCAGGCAACGCAGATTTCCACACATATTCCCCTTTAATGTGGTCGTAAATTCCCCCTCCGTTAATACAACCAAAAGGAGCATTGGGCTTTACCGCATCAACAATATATGATACATAAAAAGGCATTCTTCCCGTCACAAAGGTAAAATATCCGCCTTGTTCCTTAAAATACTCTATTGCTTTTATGTTTTCTCCTGATATGGTCTTGTCATTCTTCAGTAATGTACCGTCAAGGTCGGTGCAAATAAGCACACCGTCAAACTTACCCATTTTTTTGTTTTTCTCCTTTTATCTCATTGCCACAAGGCAACATATCGAG
>JAFQVC010000001.1 GCA_017408205.1 Clostridia bacterium
ATCCCTTTCTAACCAAAATCAATTATTTTGTTTCTTTATGAAGAGTATGCTTTCTGCAAAATCTGCAATACTTGTTCATTTCCAAACGATCAGGGTCATTCTTCTTGTTTTTCATAGTATCGTAATTTCTCTGTTTGCATTCTGTGCATGCCAATGTAATTTTTACTCTCATTATATATACCTCCATTTAATTGAATACGAACTTTATTCCGCACAAAAAAAAAGACCTTTTTACACGGATACAATTCAATATATCACATTTTTATTGGCTTGTCAATACTTTTTTTACATATTATTGTCAAAAACCTCAGCAAATTCCCGTGACGAAAAAACCTCATCGGGAGTTCCGTGAGCAAGTATTTTTTTATCAAGTAAAATCACACGGTCAGCATTGGCTTTGACCTGGCTGTGGCTGTGCGAAACAATTATTATTGTAGTATCATACATTTCTCTGATTTGTGACAACACCTGCCAAAACTGTTCCGTTCCCGCCTTGTCAACACCCGACACAGGCTCGTCTAAAAGAAGCAAATTAGGTACGGGCACAAGAGCAAGTGCAAGCAACGCTCTTTGAAGTTCTCCCCCTGACAGATTGCACAGTTTTCTGTGAAAAAAGCCGTCTGCATTAACCGCCTTTATTGCTTTTTTTATTTCTTCCGTATCCGAGTTACCGCAACTGTCAAACAAATCTTTTGCTGTGGCAGGGCAATCGCCATCAAACGCAAGTGTCTGGGGCACGTAACCGATAACAGGTGTTGTGTTTCCGTTTTTGCCTACAAAAGAAATTTCCCCTTTGTGCTTCACTTCACCGGTTATTGCTTTTAAAAGTGTGCTTTTTCCTGCACCGTTGCAACCGATTACTGCAGTTATTTCCCCGCAGTGAATATGAATATTGACATTTTCAAGAATTCCATCTACCGATAAATCTTTAATTTTGGTACAGCATAGTGAATCGCATTTTTTCATACCGTTAACTCCTATCTCTTCCTTATTTTATATTATAGCATGCAAAATGTCAATAAAACACCCTTTAAAAAAATTTAAAAAAGGTATTTACATTTGAGAATTTATGTGTTACAATAATAGGGCTATCGCTGAGTTCTGGCGGATAAATCCACATTTACCATTGCTCGGGTTAAGCATAATTAAACGTTGTGGAGGTGAAAAAGATGGACAAAGAATTAAAACAAGAGATTATCAGTTCTAACAAAAGACACGACACAGACACAGGTTCTCCTGAAGTTCAAATCGCTATTTTAACAGAACGTATTAATCACTTAAACGAACATCTTAAAATCAACAAGAAAGACCATCACTCAAGAAGAGGTCTTTTGAAAATGGTTGGTAAAAGAAGAGGTCTTTTAGATTATCTTGCTAAGAAAGATATCGAAAGATACAGAGAGTTAATCACAAAACTAAACTTAAGAAAGTAAGAAACTTCTGGGCGTGGCAAAAACCACGCCCGTCTTTTCGAAATTGGCAGGTCGGCTGTTAGCAGTTAATTTTGCTTTTGCATAGTCGAGGGTAAAATTAAGTGCTAAATTGCTTACCTGCAAAAAAATATCAGGAGGTAAAAAATTATGGCATTTCGTACATTTGAAACCACAGTTGCCGGAAGACCTTTAAAAGTTGAAACAGGTAAAATGGCACAACTGTCAAACGGCTCTTGCGTAGTTTACTACGGCGACACAGTAGTTATGACAAACGTAACTGCAGCAAGTAAACCAAGAGAGGGCGTTGACTTCTTTCCTTTAAGCGTGGATTACGAGGAAAGACTATATTCCGTAGGTAAAATCCCCGGAAGTTTCCAGAAAAGAGAGGGTAAACCATCAGACAAGGCTATTTTAACAAGCCGTGTAATTGACAGACCCATAAGACCTTTGTTCCCAAAAGACTTAAGAAATGACGTTTCAGTTGTTTCAACAGTTCTTTCAGTTGAACAGGACAACCTGCCCGAATTTGCAGCGATGACAGGTGTAGGTATTGCTCTTGCAATTTCCAACATTCCTTTTAACGGACCTGTTGCTTCTGTATATGTTGGCTACGTTGACGGCGAATTTGTAATCAACCCCAACTGCGAACAGAGAGAAAAAAGCACACTTAACCTAACAGTATCAGGTACAAAAGAAAAGGTTACAATGATTGAAGCAGGTGCAGACCAGATTGCTGACGACATTATGTTTGACGCAATTATGTTCGGTCACGAGGAAATCAAACGCCTTTGCGATTTCATTCAGTCAATTGCAGACGAAGTGGGTAAAAAAGAAAAACTTCAGTACGAAGCACACGAAGTTGACGAAGAACTTTACAATGCAGTAAAAGACTTCGCTATTGATATGGTTAAAGAAGCAATCGATACAGATGACAAAACTGTAAGAGATGCAAATATGCTTGTAGTACAGGAAAAATTAGATGCAGAATTTGCTGAAAAATTTGAGTGCTACGAAGAACAGATTGGAGAAGTAATCTACAAACTTCAGAAATATATCGTTAGACGTTGGCTATTAGATGAAGGCAAACGTGTTGACGGCAGAGACATTAACGAAATAAGACCTCTTGCTTCAGAAGTTGGCTTGTTGCCAAGAACACACGGTAGCGGTCTGTTCACGAGAGGACAAACTCAGGTATTAACTGTTGCTACACTTGGTGCTTTAGGTGACGTACAGAAACTTGACGGTCTTGATACAGCAGAAGAAACAAAAAGATATATGCACCACTACAACTTCCCATCATACAGTGTTGGTGAAACAAAACCATCAAGAGGTCCCGGACGTAGAGAAATCGGTCACGGTGCTTTGGCTGAAAGAGCATTGGAGCCCGTTATTCCGTCAGAAGACGAATTCCCTTATGCAATACGCCTTGTGTCAGAAGTATTATCTTCAAACGGCTCAACTTCACAGGGAAGTATCTGCGGAAGTACTTTGGCACTTATGGACGCCGGTGTCCCGATTAAAGCACCTGTTGCAGGTATTTCAGTAGGTCTTATCACAGAGGGCGACAGATTTATGACAATGCTTGACATTCAGGGCGTTGAAGACTTCTACGGCGATATGGACTTTAAAGTTGCAGGTACAAAAGAGGGTATTACTGCTATCCAGATGGATATTAAAATTGACGGTTTAACACCTGAAATTATTAAAGAAGCACTTAGAAAAACTAAAGAAGCACGTTTCTTCATCTTAGACGGTGTTATGAAAAACGCAATCAGCGAGCCGAGAGAAAACTTGTCAAAATATGCACCGAGAGTTGTTACAATGCATATTGACCCTGAAAAAATCAGAGACGTTATCGGCTCAGGCGGTAAAGTTATCCAGAAAATCGTTGCAGATACAGGTGTTAAGATTGATATCGAAGATGACGGTAAAGTATCAATTTTGTCAGTTGACGAAGAAGCAGCACAAAAGGCAATCAACATTATTAACGGCATAGTTAAAGAGCCTGAAGTTGGCGAAGTTTATATGGGTAAAGTAGTAAGAATTATGGACTTCGGTGCATTTGTTGAAATTTTACCGGGTAAAGACGGTTTGTGCCACATTTCAAAACTTGAAAACAGACGTGTTGAAAAGGTTGAAGATGTTGTGTCAATCGGTGACGAAATCCTAGTTAAAGTTATTGAAATTGATAAGATGGGCAGAATCAACTTATCAAGAAAAGACGCAATCGAGGATAATGAATAAAAATCAAATGGCTTACCAATGGTAAGCCATTTTTGTTTGTGTGGTAAGGGATAGGAAAAAAAGAGTCAGAATGAGCAAACTGAACCCGAAGGGGTTACCCGAAGGCGTACAAAGGTACGTCGAGAGGTGAAGTTTGCTTATAGCAAAAAGGTATAAAATCAAAGAAAATGGTCTTATAAAAGACCTTTTTCAACATATACAATAACAATTTTTGAGTTATTAATTATTTTTATTCAAGGATTATATTTCCCCCACCTTTTTGCGGTCTGGACTTTTTTTACATCCCTTTTTTAAAAACTGTTGTATTTTTCACTAATTTATGGTATCATATTAGTAATCATATTAAAGTGGGTGATTTTGTTGAAAAATTTAATAAATAAATTATTCGGAAGTTACAGTGAGCGAGAATTAAAGCGGCTTTATCCCATTGTTGAGCAAATCAACAAACTGGAGCCAAAGTTTGAAAAACTGTCCGACGCCGAATTACGAAATAAAACTGAAGAATTCAAACAACGCTACATTAACGGTGAAACACTTGACAGTATTTTGCCCGAGGCCTTTGCCGTTGTACGTGAGGGCTCAAAACGAATTTTAGGTATGCGCCATTTTGACGTGCAGTTGTTAGGTGGTATAGTTCTTCACCAGGGCAGAATTTCCGAAATGAAAACAGGTGAGGGTAAAACTTTAGTTGCTACACTTCCTGCATATTTAAATGCTTTAACCGGTGAAGGTGTTCACATCGTTACTGTTAACGACTACCTTGCAAAACGTGACAGTGAGTGGATGGGCAAACTTTATTCATTCTTAGGTCTTAAAGTTGGTCTTATTGTCCACGAACTGACAAACGACCAGCGCAGAGAAGCATATAACGCTGACATTACCTATGTTACCAATAACGAACTTGGCTTTGACTATTTAAGAGACAATATGGTAATTTTCAAATCAGAAATGGTACAAAGAGGACACGCTTTTGCCATCGTTGACGAAGTTGACAGCATCTTAATTGACGAAGCACGTACTCCCCTTATCATTTCAGGTATGGGCAGCCAGTCAACAGATATGTATAAACTGGTTGACCATTTTGTCCGTTCCTTAAAACCCCTTGTAATAAAAGAAAGTGATGACAAGGTGGATACAGAAGACGTAAATGCAGACTATATTATTGACGAAAAAGCAAAAACTGCCACTCTTACTGCACGGGGTATTCAGAAAGCAGAAAGTAATTTTGGTATTGAAAACCTTTCAGATCCTGAGAATATAAAACTCTCGCATCATATAAATCAGGCAATCCGTGCACACGGAATTATGCACAGAGACAAAGACTATATGGTAAAAGACGGTCAGGTTTTAATTGTTGACGAATTTACAGGAAGAGTTATGCCGGGCAGACGTTACAGCGACGGACTTCATCAGGCAATTGAATCAAAAGAAAACGTTAAAGTAGAAAGAGAAAGTGTGACACTTGCTACAATTACTTTCCAGAACTTCTTCCGCCTCTACAAAAAACTTTCAGGTATGACAGGTACGGCGCTTACTGAAGAAGACGAGTTCCGTGCAATTTATAACCTTGACGTAGTTGAAATACCTACTAACAGACCAATAAAAAGGATCGACCACACAGACCTTGTTTATAAAAACACAAGAGGCAAGTTGAATGCCATTGTTGAGCAGATTATAGAATGTAACAAAAAAGGTCAGCCCGTACTGGTAGGTACAGTTACCATTGACAAATCGGAAGAACTTTCAGCACTTCTAAAAAAACGTGGCATTAAGCACGAAGTTCTAAATGCCAAATTCCACGAAAAAGAAGCACAGATAGTTGCTCAGGCAGGTAAAAAAGGTGCAGTAACCATTGCTACAAATATGGCAGGTCGTGGTACCGACATTATGCTTGGCGGTAACGCCGAATATATGGCTAAAGCAAAAATGGAGAAAATGGGCTTTGAGCCACGTCTTATTGTAGAAGCAACAGGGCACGGCGATACAACAGATGAAGAAATCATCAATGCAAGAAACACCTATAACGAACTGTATAAACAGTTTAAAGACGAAATAGAAACTGAAAGACAGGAAGTTATAGAAGCGGGCGGTCTTTACATTTTAGGTACAGAACGACACGAAAGCAGACGAATTGACAACCAGTTAAGAGGCCGAAGCGGACGTCAGGGAGATGTGGGCGAATCCAAGTTTTTCCTCTCTTTACAGGACGATTTGATGAGAATATTCGGCTCAGACAGAACACAAATGCTGGTTGATGCCCTTAATTTAGACGAAAATCAGCCAATCGAAGCAAAAATACTTGCAAATACTATAGAGAATGCTCAAAAACGAGTTGAGGGCAGAAACTTTGACTCAAGAAAACATGTCCTTCAATATGACGACAT
>JAFQVC010000140.1 GCA_017408205.1 Clostridia bacterium
GAATATATTTTAACTGTAACAGACAAGATTGAAATTACATACAGTGATTTTCTGGGGGCAAGAAACGGATGTGCCACTTTAGCACAAATGGTTGCTGATAATTTTATTAAAAAATGCGAGATTAAAGATTATCCGAAATTTGCATACCGTTCATTTATGATGGATTTAGGAAGAGGTGTGGGCAGAAAAGAAGAAATAAAAGAAGTTATTGTGCGCCTTGCAATGCTTAAATATAACAATATTCATTTTCATATGATGGACTCTCAGGGTTTTGCATGGCAATCGGCAAAGCATCCGAACCTTGCAGGGCCAAAAGGTGACAAATATTCTATGGAATATTTTAAAGGTCTTAATGATTTATGTGTAACATTAGGTCTTAATGTGGTGCCTGAACTTGATGTTCCAGGTCATATGAGAACAATTTTTGACGCTTATCCCAATCTGCAGTGCGAAACTGACAAAGAAGAGAGAGCATGGACTGTCTGCGCAGGAAATGAAGATTTTTATTCACTTTGTTACGATTTGATAGGAGAACTTATTGAAATGTTCCCCTCCTGCAAATATGTGCATATAGGCGGCGACGAGGTTGAAATGACCGACATTAAACGTTGGTGTTATTGGGATGTATGTCCCAAATGTCAGAAACTTGGCAACTCCAAACAGGAAATACATTATCACCTTGTAAAAAGGGTATATGATATAGTAAAATCTTACGGCAAAGAAGTAATGATGTGGAACGACTGGATTGATATTTCAAAACCGTCTCCGTTGCCTAAAGATATAGTTATTGAATTCTGGCGTGTGGCACAAAAAAACAGAGGTCCTTATGAGGGCTGCAGTATGCAGGGTTTTTTAGAGCAGGGATACACAGTAATTAATGCTCATTACCCCGAAACTTATGTGGATTTTAAAGAATATGCAAGCCCTGAGTCTTTGAGCACATGGTTGCCTACATTACGTCCCGAAACAGAAGAACAATATCACAATATGATTATTGGCGGAGAAACCTGTGCGTGGGAATACGGAAACATTCCTGATTACAGATTTTACAGATACACATTGCCGTCACCACTTGGCCTTTTTGCAGACAGACTATGGAACGGAACTTACAAGGAATATGACAGAGAGTATGAAACTGCACTTACGAAGGCGGTTTTAGGCAATGACTGCCCCAAAGATTTGAACATATTTGAATATCTGGGTACAATTATGCCCCCTGCTCACAGCGATATTATGGCAAAAATTGAAAACGTAACTGCAACTGATGAAGAGTTAGACGAAGTACAATTAAAACTGCTTCCTTTGGCGGTAAGTGAAAAGCACGGTAGATATCTTGCTCTTGCATATATTGAATGTCTTTTGTGGATTAAAAATAACAGATAATTTTATTGAATTAACAGGCTTTTTATGTTAAAATAGACAGGAATGAAAAAGACAGGGAGAAACAGTATGGGAACAATGGTAAATGACTTGACAAAAGGCAACGTTACAAAACTTCTTATTAAGTTTGCTATGCCGTTATTTTTGTCAAACGCCCTACAGGCGATTTATAATATAGTTGATATGATTGTTGTAGGACAGTATATCGGCGGAGCAGGAATGTCTGCCGTATCAATCGGCGGCGACATACTTCACCTTTTAACCTTCGTGGCAATGGGTT
The DNA here is from genome assembly GCA_017408205.1 of Clostridia bacterium. Classification (GTDB taxonomy): domain Bacteria; phylum Bacillota; class Clostridia; order Monoglobales; family Firm-18; genus RGIG1864. The sequence continues at coordinate 1,661 of JAFQVC010000140.1, forward strand.
TTTCATCTGCAGGACAGGTTATTATTGCTCAGGATGTAGGAGCGGGAAACTTTGACAAGGTTAAAAAAACAATAGGAACGATGTTTACATTTTTACTTATTGCATCAGTTTCAATTTCCGTTATTTGTTACATAATAAGAGACCCTATTTTAAGTTGGGTTAATACACCGCTGGAAGCATATAAATACACGATGGATTACACAGTTACCTGTATAGTGGGACTTGTGTTTATTTACGGTTACAACATAGTCAGTGCCATACTTCGCGGAATGGGTGATAGTAAAAGGCCCTTTATATTTATTGTTATTGCTGCAATTTTAAATATAATACTTGACATTTATTTTGTTGCTTTTTGCGGTATGGAAGTAATGGGTGCGGCGTTGGCAACAGTAATAGGTCAGGCGGTAAGTTTCATAGTTTCAATTATATATCTTTACCGAAGCAGGGAAAATTTCTGTTTTGATTTTAAACTGCGGAGTTTTAAAATGGACAAACATGCATTGTCCCGTCTTGTTCAGTTGGGAGTGCCTATGGCTATACAGGCAGCGGCAGTAAGTTTTTCAAAAATAGTGCTGATGGCATGGATAAATATGTTCGGTGTTGTATATTCGGCGTTGGCAGGAATTTTCAACAAAGTAAATGTTATGAGTGCCATTATTTCAAACTCATTTACTACTGCGGGAAGTGCTATGGTAGGACAAAATCTTGGTGCGAAGAAATACGAAAGAATTCCCGAAATTTTAAAGACGGTAACGGTTTTCAGTTTCGGAGTTATAGGGGCATTGTGTTTTGTAATGCTTGTTTTCCCCAATCAGGTTTACGGTGCATTTACAAACGACGCTTCGGTTCTTGCGGTAGCAGGAATACTTACTGCACCAATAGTACTTAATTTTATCGGCTCTGCCACAAGAAGCATCAGTTTTTCAATTATTAACGGTTCAGGCAACACCAAACTTAATTTTGCCGTTGCCATAATTGACGGAATTATAAGCAGAATTGGTATTTCTGCATTGTTGGGCTTTACTTTTGGCATGGAATGTCTTGGTTTCTGGTACGGTGATTCCATTGCAGGTTTTGTGCCCATTATAATCGGTATGAGTTTTTATTTATCAGGAAAATGGAAACAAAGGAGAGATTAAAATGAAAACAGTAGTATTTCAGGGGGACTCAATTACAGACTGCGGAAGAAATTTCGGTGCAGGTATGAGAAAAGATATAGGACAGGGTTATGCTCTTATTTCAAGTGCAAAATTGTCTTATGAAAACCCTGGCAAGTATGAATTTTACAACAGAGGAATAAGTGGTAACAGAATTGTTGACATTTATGCAAGAATTAAAAAGGACTGTTGGAATTTTAACCCCGATGTTTTAAGTTTACTTGCAGGTATTAACGGTGTTTTGCACGAAACGGGTGAAGAACCGAACGGTGTTGACGCAAAAAGATTTGAAAAAGTATATGAAATGTTGATTGAAGACACAATCGAAAGATTTCCAAATATAAAAATAATTCTTATGTCCCCGTTTATCACCCGTCACGAATCAAGGGAAGAAAATTGGGTTTATCTGTATTCTGAAACACAAAAACGTATTAAGGCAGTTGAGAGAATTGCCAAAAAATATAATTGCACATACATTCCTTTGCAGGAAAAATTTGACGAGGCAATAAACAAATATCCTGATGTAGAATGGGTGGCGGACGGAGTGCATCCAAACCCTATAGGTCATCAGTTGATTGCAGAGGCGTGGCTTGAAGCATTTAAGGAGATTGAAAAATGATATTTAATGCAACGTTAAGTCAGATGCTGTTCTTGTTTTTGCTGATAATTATCGGCTATATACTTGCAAAGTTAAAACTTGTTCCGGACAATTCGGAAAGGGTTCTTTCAAAACTTGAAAATTACTTGTTTTTACCGGCACTTATTTTAGGCACTTTTATTACCAACTTTACTGTGGAGAAATTGTCAGTTGCAAAAGATTTACTGATTGGAAGCATCATAATAGAGGCAGTAGTAATTTTTATTTCAGTTTTTGTTGTAAAATTGTGCAGCCGTGACAGTTATGTGAGAAACATATACCTGTATGGACTTTGTTTTCCAAATTTTGGTTTTATGGGAAATGCAGTAGTTTCTGCACTGTTCCCCGAAATTTACACAGAGTATGTTATTTTTACTCTTGTTTTGTGGCTGGGAATATACCTTTGGGGTGCACCTGTGTTGTTAATGGGTGATGACGGTGAAAAACGTTCTTTTGCTCACAGATTAAAGGCGTTTTTAAACCCTATGTTTATTGGAATGATACTGGGTATGGTTATAGGTATTGCAAAAATACCGGTGCCCAAGTTTGTTATTAATACTGTTAATTCATTAGGTGCTTGTATGTCACCTGTGGCAATGATTTTAACAGGTATGACGGTGGCAAGATATAATTTAAAAGAAATAATAAGTATAAAGAGTGTTTATGCGGTTACTGCGTTAAGGCTTTTGGTTTATCCGCTGGTATTTCTTGCTGTTACAAAGTTTGTACCAATGGAACAGACGCTTTTGATTTGTGCTTTGTGTTTTCTTGCGATGCCTCTTGGGCTTAACACAGTTGTTATACCAAGTGCATACGGCAAGGACACAAAAGTCGCCGCAGGAATGGCAATAATATCACATTTGTTTTCCTGCATTACAATTCCTTTGATTTTTATGCTTTCAAATAGTATATGAGGTGATTTGATATGAAAACGGGCTTTAGTAAAAGATGCATTACTCCGCCTTATGGAATTGCAATAGGCGGATATTTCAGACCAAGAAGAGTAAAAGGGGTTTTAGACGATTTGTATGCCAGAGTTGTTGTTTTTGATGACGGAGAATCCTACGCAACAATAATTACTCTTGATTTAATCGACTTACCTGAAAATATGTTTGAAAGAATTAAAGATGCAATTTGTGATGCCACCGACATTAAAAGAGAAGCAATTTTTATAAATTGTTCTCACACTCACACGGGTCCAAGATTCGGATATGACGGTGCTACAGATGAAGAAAGCCCTGAATACTATAACGAGTTCTTTGTTAACAATGTAAAAACGGGAGTTTTATATGCGTTAGACGATTTAAAAGAGTCAACAATAGAAACTGCAAAAACAGAAGCAAAAAGGATTGCGTTTGTAAGACGTTTCCGTATGAAAAACGGTAAAGTTTTGACCAACCCGGGAGTTGGTAATCCTGAAATTGACCATCCGCTCAGTGAAGTCTATGAAGGAGTTCACCTTGTTAAAATCGTAAGACAAGGCGGTAAAGATATTTATATGGTTAATTTCGGATGTCACGCTGATACAACAGGCGGAGAATTTATAAGTGCAGACTATCCGGGACAATTGTGCAAAATCCTTGAAAATGCAATTCCTGATACACATTGTATGTTTTTGCAAGGGTGTGAAGGGGATGTTAATCATCACGATGTTCATCCCTCAAAGGCAAGAGCAGAAGTTAACAAAAGAAGAGCAGACTACCGATGTTCTATTTCAGAATACATGGGCAGAGTTCTTGCAGGTGCAGTGCTTTCTGTGGCTTCTTTAACAGAAGAAGTAAAAGCGGATAAACTGTCATTTAAAGTCCGTATTGTTGATTTGCCGTCATACCAGCAAAATGAAAAGCTTGAAGAAGCAAAAGCACTGTATGATTTATACAGAAGAGAAGGCAGAGACGCACTTCCCTACGAAGGTATGGAAGTAGAAACAGTTCTTGGAGAAGCATCAAGAATTATCAAACTTGAAAACGGACCATTGTCATTCCCATACACACTGTCTGCAATAAAAATCGGTGATATGGTGTTTGCAGGAATTGGTGGCGAGGCATTTACAGATATAGGAAACAGAATAAGAGAAGATTCACCTTATGAAAATACAGTTGTTTGTTGCCTTACAAACTGCACAGGAGGTTATATTCCGACTTCTGTGGCATACGAAGAGGGCGGTTACGAAGCAAGAAGTTCGAAATTAGCCCCCGGCGGAGACAACATTATTGTTGACGGAATCTTAGATTTAATAAAAGAATTATAACAAAATCGGAGATGATTTAATGCCAACACCACAAGAGTTCATAGAAAAAGGATATGTGTATTTCGGATATTTTCCTCCCGAAATGGAAAGCGAGGATATATACCCCCATTACATAAAAGAAGAAGTGGAAGATACGGTGCAAAAGATTAAATCGTATCAGAATGAAAATACAGTTACTTTCGGGTTTATGACAGATTTGCATTATGCACCAACCAACGACCACGATATATGTCTTTCCCGTACGATTAATGCGTATAAAGAAATTGCAAAACAAGTGGGTTGTGATACCCTGATTTTAGGCGGTGATTTAGGTGCAAACGGAAACAAACAGTTTGCAAAAGAGGCATTTGAAAGATTTCACAAACATTTTGACGGGGTAAGACATTTTCCCGTTACGGGAAATCACGACGACAATACAATATGGCAAAAGTGTATTGCCTCCCCTACATCAGACCATCACTTTACACATAAGGAATTATATGATTTGTTGTTCTCGCATCTGCCGAAGTACGGAGTAAAAATAGGCGGAGAGGACGTTTTATACTACTATGTTGACGATGCGGAAAATAAGATGAGATACATTTGTCTTGACATAAGCGACATTCCTTACATTATGGAAGACGGAAATCTCAAATACAAAGGACAGAATTCCTTTGTTCTTTCGCAGAAACAGGTTGACTGGTTAACGAAAACAGCACTTGATTTTAAAGAGGACGGCTGGGGAACGGTAATCGTTTCTCATTCTGCTCTTTGCGAAAACAGTCGTATTAAAGCGGAACAATATGAAACCAATTGTTTAAGTGTTATAAACGAAATAATAAATGCATTTGTAAGCAGAGAGAAGATACAAAAAGAAATGTTTGAGGGTGATTTCAAAATACAGTTGGACGCAGATTTCACCAATGCAAAATCAGAAATATGCGGTGTGGTTCTGGGACATTTTCACGATGACATTATTGTAAATGAAACAGTTCCATATATTGCAACTGCAAATTCCTCAATGTATAATTCGCAGTTTTATAAAAGATATCAGGGAGATAAAACGGAACTTCTGTTTGACTTTATTACTATTGACAAGGCAAAAAGAAAAATATATATTACAAGAGTAGGACAGGGCGAAGACAGAGAAACAAAATATTAATTCGGGAGATGGGAAAAATGAAAGTAAACATTATGACTTACAACACACAACATTGTGAACACTTTATTGAGAAGAAAA
>JAFQVC010000141.1 GCA_017408205.1 Clostridia bacterium
AAGACCTACTTTACAGCCGGTACAGAAGTTGATGGGCATTTTTGTCTTGTATGCAAGACCTTTTTCGAAAAGTTTCAAGAAAATCCACTGTGTCCATTTGTAATAGTTGGGGTCTGTAGTGTTTATTTCCTTTGACCAGTCAAAAGAGAAACCAAGCATTTTTAACTGTCTTTTAAAATTCTTTATATTGTCGGCAGTTACAATTTCAGGATGAATGTTGTTTTTAATAGCGTAGTTTTCTGTAGGAAGACCAAAAGCATCCCAGCCCATAGGGAACAACACGTTATAACCCTCAAGGCGTTTCTTTCTTGAAATAATATCTATTGCAGTATAACCTCTTGGGTGACCTACATGAAGTCCGTGACCTGAAGGATACGGGAATTCAACAAGACCGTAAAATTTCGGTTTTGAATAGTCCTCTCCTGCTTTGAATGTTTCGTTTTCGTCCCAGTAATTCTGCCACTTTTTCTCAATTTCCTTATAATTGTAATTCATAATTAATCCTCCAATAGTTTTGAAATATCAACTTTTTTACCGTCAGACCACAAATGTTCAAGATTGTAGAAATCTCTTGTCTCACCGTACATTATGTGAACGATAATATCTTTGTAATCAAGCAGTACCCATGTGCCTGTGCCGTAGCCCTCTTTGTGATAACCTACTTCTGCTTCGTGCCCCTCCATACAGTACTCAACTTCGTCCGCAAGGGCTTTAACGTGGGTTGAAGAAGTACCTGTGCAAATAACAAGATAGTCACCAAGCTGACTTACTTCTCTTATATCTATTACCTGAATATCATTACCTTTTTTTGAATCCAGGGCTTTAACCGCGGTATTAACCATTTCCATGCTCATATTTTACATCCTTTCATTAAAAAATAATTCATCGCATTTACAGTTTCTGTATGTAACATTCTGTTTGATGAAACAAGCTTTAATATGGTGTATTTTAAAACCATAAAAATTGCTTCGTCCAACTTTTCAAATGCCATTTGCCTTATACTTTCAACCTCAGGATAATTTCTGTTTATCTCAATCGCATCTGCAATATATATTATCTTTGTAAGAAGCGACATATCCGCTTTGGAAGTGGTGTGATAATATATTGCATCAAAAATCTCGGGGTCATCTATGCCTAACTCGATTTTTACATAATATGCGCCTACTGCAGCATGTAAAAGTTTCGGCTCTCTTATAATAAACTCTTCCAGTTGAAAGCCGTTCTTGTTTGCATAGTCCATCATTTCGTCGTATGAAAAATCTTTTACTACGTCGTGCAAAAGCCCCGCAAGATATGCTTTTTCTTTGTCTGCGCCGTATTTTTCCGCAAGTCTTACTGCCATATCCCTTACACCCAGGCAATGCCTGTATCTTTTGGGGGACATTAATTTTTCAATGTATTTTTCGTAATCCATTATTAATTAATCCTTTTTATATAAATCATTTTTTACAATGTAATCATAAACACACTTTGGTATTAATTTTTCTGTATTCTCGTTTTTCTTTAATGCTTCCCGTATCATAGTTGATGAAATTTCGGGACCGCACCCGTCTGACAGTACAATATTACCCTTGTACCGTTTTTGTACCTTTCGGCACTCTTCTTTTATATTAAAACAGGTATCCGACTTTCTGTTGATAACTAAAAGAGTGGCATACTTAAATATTTCCCCCGGTTCTTTCCAGGTATCAATGTCAAAAACACAGTCTGCACCTACAATAAAGTACAACCTGTCGTTTTTATACTTTTCGGAAAGTTCTCTTAAGGTTTCATAGGTATAGCACACACCGTCACGGTTTATCTCTATATCCGATACCATATAATTTTCATATTCATTTACTGCACATAAAACCATATTATATCTGTGGTTTTTTCCTGTTATTCCGCTGTTGTCTTTGTGGGGAACAGTACCCGTAGGAATAAAAATCACTTTGTCAAGGTCTGCCTCTTTCATAGCAAGTTCCGCCATATACAGATGACCGTTGTGAATGGGGTC
>JAFQVC010000142.1 GCA_017408205.1 Clostridia bacterium
CTTTACGGGCGGTTGTTAATTTTGTTTAACATATATATTATTACAAGGTAGGAGGCAGAATCGTGAATAATAGCGAAAAACTACTTCATTTGCAAAAAATGAAAAGTGCTGCGGAAAAGATTTCTTCTAAGAATCCCACAGTCAAAATGAGCGCAAGAAGTAAAATGATGTCACTGTTTGACGAGGGTTCATTTGTTGAACTTAACTGTTTTGACAGTGAAGAAGGACAAGGTGTAGTTACAGGTTACGGCGCAGTTAATGACAGACTCGTATATGCTTATGTTCAGAACAGCAGCGTTTTAGGTGGTGCAATCGGCTCAACAGAAGCCGCAAAAATTTTAAATGTTTTATCACTTGCTGAAAAAACAGGTGCTCCCGTAGTAAGCATTGTTGATTCAAAAGGTGTAAAGATTGAAGAGGGCATAGATGTTCTTAATTCTTTAGGTGAACTTTTTGCAAAAACTGCTTCACTTTCAGGCGTAGTTCCGCAGATTTCAGTAATTGCAGGACCTTGTGCAGGCGGCTCGGTATTTGTTCCGTCAGCATCTGACTTTGTTTTCGTAATTAATAATGTATCAGGTATGTACCTTACAGGTCCTTCTGTAACAAGAGGTATCACAGGTAAAGATACAGACTCTGAAAAATTAGGCGGAGCAAAGGTATTAAGCGAAAACGGTGTTGCAGATTTTATTTGTGATACTGAAGAAATATGTTTTGCGCAGGTAAGAAACTTAATTAATTATCTTCCGTCAAATAATCTTGAAGTTGCAGTTGACTTGCCAACTGATGACATTAACAGAATTTCAGAAAATCTGAACTATGCTGTTGCAGATGATGGCAAGCCATACGATATGAAAGGTATTATTGCTGAAATTGCTGACAACAATATTGTAATTGAAGATAAAAAGGATTTTGCAAAATCTATGGTTACTGCTTTTGTTAAATTAAACGGTGCTACAGTTGGTGTAGTTGCAAATCAACCTGATGTTAACAGCGGTATTATTGATATTGACGGAGCCTTAAAGGCGGCATCATTTATTGCAAAATGCGACAGTTTCAATATTCCTGTAGTTACTTTTGTTGACACTGACGGTTTTGCAATCGGGGAACAGTACGAAAACAAAGGTATAAGTAAATCGGTTACAAAGTTACTTGGTGCTTACACTTGTGCAACAGTTCCAAAGATTACTGTTGTTGTAAGAAGAGCATACGGAAGTGCATATCTTGCAATGGGTTCAAAATCTGCTGGTGCAGACTTTGTATTTGCTTATCCTACTGCAGAAATTGCAGTATTAAGTGCTGAAGCGGCTGCAAATATCTTGTATAACGATAAAATTGCAGGTTCAGCAAACCCGATGAAATCAAGACCTAATATTATTCAGGAATTCAGGGATAAAGATGCGGCTCCTTATGAAGCGGCAAAAAAAGGTTATGTAGATGATGTGATTGTTCCTGAAACTACAAGACAGCGTTTAATCAGTGCTCTTGAACTTTTAGCAAGTAAAAGAGTTTCTAATATCGCTAAAAAGCACAGCAATATTTAAAATAGGAAGTGAATTGTTATGATACAACAGGCATTTGTTATTTCTGTAATCGGATACTTTCTTTGCTTTGCGGTTTTGGCAGTTATCTGGACAGTTTTATCAATAATGAAAAAATTGATGACAGAAAAAAAACCTGCCGCAGTTCCGGAAGTAAAACCTGCACCTGAAGTAAAGGTCGTAGCAGAAAACAATGATGATGACGAAATAATTGCAGTATTAACTGCTGCAATTGCCGCATCACTTAATACATCTGGCAGTAATTTAAGAATTAAATCTTTTAAAAGATTGTCGTCAGGTCTTTCGAGATGGGGCACAACATCTGTTAATGAAAATTTAATTAACAAATTATAATTTGGAGGTAACTGTAATGAAAAAGTTCAGAATAAATGTAAATGGAAAATCTTACGAGGTAGAAGTAGAAGAATTAGGTGGCGTAGCATCACCTGCTCCTGTTGCAGCACCTGCACCAACAGCAGCCCCCGTTGCAACTCCTGCAGCAGCACCTGCACCTGCTCCTGCAGCACCTGCAGCAAGCGGCAGCGCTGGTGGTGTGACTGTAGCGGCTCCAATGCCAGGTAATATTATTAAAGTAAATGTTAATGTTGGTGACAAAGTAACAAGCGGTCAGGCAGTAGTTATTTTGGAAGCAATGAAAATGGAAAATGAAATTGCCGCTCCACAGGACGGTGTTGTAGCATCAATTAACGTTACACAAGGTGCAACAGTTAATACAGGCGATGTATTGATTACTCTTAACTAATAAAAGTTAATTCAAAATTATTAGAAAGGGTGGACAAAGTTGCAACTGTTTATAGATGGATTAGTTAATTTTTTCCAAAGTACAAGTGTGTATAAAATTTTTGCACAGGGTGCTGACAGTTTTGTTTCCCTTGGTACTGCGGATTTGGGCTCAATTATAATGATAGGTATTGCTTGTGTACTTATCTATCTTGCTATAGGTAAAGGTTTTGAGCCCCTTTTGTTATTGCCTATGGCGTTTGGTATGCTTCTTGCAAATATACCAGGTGCAAACATTATGCACAACGAATTTTTTGTTGGTACAGGGCAGGAAGAACATTTTGTAATAGATTATGGTCGTATTTTACACGAGGGCGGTTTGTTTGACCTATTGTATTTAGGTGTTAAACTTGGC
>JAFQVC010000143.1 GCA_017408205.1 Clostridia bacterium
ATAAAGGTTGGAGATAGTTTGAAGAAACTTAAGGAAAAGTATCCTGAGGATTTGACAAAAGGTCTATATGATGAAGTATGTTATGTTTACGAGCCACAAAGTATAGGTTTTAACAGAATATACTTTTATCTGGAGAATGATGTTATAACGAAAATAGTTTTAGAAAACGGTATTGATGGTTAATTTGCAAAAGGAGTGTGCTACAGTGAAAAAAGCAATTGTTTTATCATTTCTTATTATGACTGTAATTTCATTAACAGTTTTTGCAGGGTCAATAGATGTTGAATTGGCTTATGTTGATGAGGCGTTGGTATTTATCGGCTCAGTTGATGATTATAAAATTACCCATGAGGAAGATGACTATATAAATACAGAATACTCATTAACAGTTACGCCAGTCAGGAAAATAAAGGGAGAGGTAGAAGTTAACAAGCCCATAAGTTTCGAGAAAATAAACGGAGGCGGACTGAAACTTCAAAAGGATACAAACTACTTATTCGGATATTTGCCTGACCAGTTATATATCTGGGAACTGGAGACGTATAATGATTTATTTGACTGGGAACTTGATGATTATACAGATGCAAGTATAATACTTAAAGAACGGCACAATGATACAATTTCAGAGGGTATGCAGGACTTTTTAAATAACGGCGTTTTTGAACGTGCGGAAAAAGAGAGACAAGACATAGGAAAACAAATATCTTTTGTCGAATTCTTAAGTGAAGACATAAAAACTTGTGAGAAAATAGTATTTTCCTTTAAAAACACTCAATTTGAAGTTGCCAAAGAGAAGTTTTTAGAAGTTGCCGATGAAATTTACATAACAAATGTAAAAAATGAAACTGTATATGATACAGATTTTGATGATGTATTATTTATCATGGGCGTAAAGAGTGACAGTACAACCAGAGGTGAGGCATACGGTGCAATTACACCACTTGGTGAAGTTGACAGGTACGGTCAATTTATGAGCCGATTAATGGCGGTTGATTACAAAATGGAAATAAAAGATGTAAAAAAACTATACGGATTATTTCCGAAAAACCTTGAAGACCAACTTCCAGATTTAGGTGTAAACGGCGGAATAAATACTATTTATTACATTGTTTTTGCGGCAGTTGTCTTAGCAGTTATAATTTTTGCAGTTAAGAAAAAAGGGGCTTGATGGTATGAAAAAGATTCTATGTTGTATTTTAGCATTATGTATATTGTTACAATTACCGTGTTTTGTTTTTGCAACTGACACGGAAGAAAATTTTGTAAAAGTTAAAATTCCCTTTCCAGACACAATAGAACAAAGAAATTCGTGGCTTACACGTGCAAGATACAAGGGAGGCGAAACAATCCCTCTTTCTATGGCATACAACGGATATGTGTATGCAACTATTCCTGTGCAGGACAAAGACCGAGAGATTGAAGCATTTGTGCCTGAAGAAAGAAAATTTACCGACTACGACTCATCAATATCGGACTTTCACGATTTTCTTATGTTGTCACGTGTGGGAGTTATAAGAGGAAACGACAAGGGCGAAGCAAATATTTATGACAACGTAACCCGTGCGGAAGCAGTTGCAATGGTTATGAGATTTATCGGTCTTGAGGGAATGCCCGAAGCCCACGCCATAACAAATTTTAACGATGTATATAAAACTGACTGGTACTATTCTGTAATTATGGCGGCTTACAAATGCGGTATTGTAAAAGGTGATTCCGAAAAAACATTTTCACCAAACCGTGATGTTACCAGAGAAGAAATTACAGTTATGGTTGCAAGGGCTTTACAGTTTGCAGATTTAAGATGTTCAAAATCACAGGTAACTAATAATGCAGACCAAGAGGATATTTCTGACTGGGCAAAAGAGGCATACGAATACATTGGCAGAAATTACATTTCGGACTATGACGACACAGACCCCGAAAATCCTGTAAGGTTATTAAATCCAAAGAAAGCCGCTACAAGGGCTGACGTTGCATACATTTTAAACAACACACAGGACGACTGTCAGTTATATGCTTCCGATTTGGCAGTACAATACGGCTTTGACAAAGAAATGCCTGTAATTGACGGCTCTACATCCACATATCCTTTTACACAGGCAGTTTATGGTATGCTATTTAGTAACGGTGAAACACACCCCCAATTTCCTCAGAAACATTCGAAGAGCCACACGTCATATCAACGTTTAATAAACGGCGAGGTTGATATGCTTTTTGCCTCTGTTTATCCTGCAAGTGATATACTTAAAATGGCAGAGGAAAAAGGTGTAGAGTTGGAACTTATTCCTATTGCTTACGATGCGATGATTTTCTTTACTAACAAGGATAACCCTATAGAGGGGCTTACAAAAGAACAGATAAGCAACATTTATGTAAATGACGCTTACGACAACTGGTCGGAGGTGGGCGGAAGTGATGCTTTAATGTATCCTTATTGCCGCAACAACGACAGCGGAAGCCACGCCCAGATGGAAAAGCACTTCTTAAACGGAAACGAAATTCATCCCGAAGTGCAAAAGGAAACGTCATACACAATGTCAAACGTTTTAACAGATGTTATGAATGCAAAAACTGACAACCCTTTGGGCTACGGACTTGGTTACAGTATTTATTATTACTATCATAATATGTTCTATTTTTACCCGATTGAAGACCAGTTAAAACTGTTGGCTATTGATGGAGTAATGCCAACAGACGAAACTATTGCAGACGGCTCGTATCCCCTTTCAAACAACACTTACATAGTTTTAAGGAAAGACACACCAAAAGACGCTCCTGCACGTAAAATGGCAGAATTTATGCTTACAGAGGCGGGGCAGATATGTGTTGAAAACGCGGGTTACGGTCGGCTTAAATAAAAGAGGGTGGAAATTTGAAAAAGGTTATATGGATTATAATACTAATTGCAATTTCCGTAGCTGCTGTCAGTTGGTTTATGCCAAAACCATTAGGTGACGGAGAAATAAAGGAGGTTGTACTGGTACAGGCAAACTTAAATTACGGCGCACAGGACAGTAAACTTGAGTATGTTCATTTTATACCCGACAGAATTATAAAATGTCTTAATAAATACAAAGAGCAGCCAACATTTTTGAGGCACAACGGATATGCTATGAAAGATGTTCAGTTACGAATATTAATCCGCACAGACGAGGGTACAAAAGACATAATTATAGGCAAAGTTACATATTCTCAAAAAGGTACAGGACCGTCATACAGAATTTTAGACCGTGAAAAGTTTATAGAAGAAATATTTAACGTTTGCGGATATAATTAAGTGTAATGGGTAGTATAATATAGGGTGAATATTATATGTGTACTGCCATTACGGTAACGGTTAAAGACAACTATTTTGGACGAAATTTAGATTACGAGCATACTTTTGGCGAGAAAATAACAATAACGCCAAGGAATTACAAATTTCAATTTACAAAGGGTGAAGTCATAAACAATCATTATGCGATGATTGGAATGGCTTTGCCTTTAAACAATTATCCCCTTTATTTTGATGCAAGTAATGAAATGGGGTTAAGTATGGCAGGTCTTAATTTCCCCGAAAATGCTTGTTATAATGCCGAAGTTAACGGTAAGGAAAACGTTGCTTCTTACGAGTTTATCCCATGGGTTTTAACACAGTGCAAAAATGTTGATGAAGCAGAAAAAATGATTTCTGACATTAACATAACTGACAAGGCATTTTCAAAGGGGCTAACTCCGACGCCGCTACACTGGATTATTGCGGATAAAGAAAGAGCCATAACAGTAGAACAAACTAAAGCAGGACTGGAAATTTATAAGAACGATCTTGGTGTTCTTACAAACAGTCCTGCTTTTGATATGCAAATGACTAATCTTTGTAATTATATGAACATTACTTCCGACCAGCCACAAAACAGGTTTTGCCATAAGGCAGATTTAAAAATATACAGTCGTGGAATGGGAGCAATAGGGCTTCCCGGAGACCTGTCTTCAATGTCAAGATTTGTAAGGGCGAGTTTTGTTAAATGTAACTCAGTTTTCGGTAATACAGAGGAGGAAGTGGTAAATCAGTTTTTCCATATTCTTTATTCCGTTTATCAGCAAAAAGGTTGTGTAAAAGTAGGAGAGGGGTACGAGATTACAAATTATACCTCCTGTTGCAATACGGACAAAGGTATATATTATTACAGGACATACAATAACAGCAGTACATGTGCGGTTGATATGTACAGAGAAAACCTTGACGGGGCTGATTTGATTGTGTATAATTTAATAGATAAGCAAGATATATATTTACAGAACTGATGGGGGAGTTTATTGTGAAATCAAAAAGACTTATTCTTTCTGCTATATTTTTATCATTAGGAATAGTTTTACCTTTTTTAACAGGTCAGATTAAAGAAATAGGAGACACTTTACTTCCTATGCACATTCCCGTAATGCTTTGCGGTCTTATCTGCGGCTGGAAATACGGGTTGGCAGTGGGTTTTTTAACACCTGTTTTAAGAGGTGTCATTGTTGGAATGCCGCCGCTTTATCCCAACGCCGTATGGATGGCTTTTGAACTTGCAACATACGGCTTTACAATTGGATTTTTATATAACAGATTTCATAAAATATACATAAGTCTTATAATTTCAATGCTTAGCGGAAGAATAGTGTGGGGTGTAGTTAAAGCAATTTTACTTGGAGTTGCAGATAAACCCTTTACTATTGAGGCATTTATAGCAGGGGGAATTACAGATGCAATTCCCGGTATTATATTGCAACTGGTTTTAATACCAATAATCTGTTTTAGCATTGAAAGGAAGTGGAATAAGTGACTAAAGAAATATTCTTTCCATACGGAAAAGAAAAGATAAGTCACAAGTTTTATGATAATGAATTAAAAGGGATTCTTA
>JAFQVC010000144.1 GCA_017408205.1 Clostridia bacterium
GACCTAATGTTACACATAAATCATTAAGACCTTTAAAATATTCCATAGAATATTTGTCACCTTTTGGCCCTGCAAGGTTCGGATGCTTTGCCGATTGCCATGCAAAACCCTGAGAGTCCATCATATGGAAATGAATATTGTTATATTTAAGCATTGCAAGGCGCACAATAACTTCTTTTATTTCTTCTTTTCTGCCTACGCCTCTGCCCAAATCCATCATAAATGAACGGTATGCAAATTTCGGATAATCTTTAATCTCGCATTTTTTAATAAACTTATCAGCAACCATTTGTGCTAAAGTAGCACATCCGTTTCTTGCCCCCAGAAAATCACTGTATGTAATTTCAATCTTGTCTGTTACAGTTAAAATATATTCTTCTGGTTTTAAAGAACCGTCACTGACAAATTCAATTATGCTATCTTCATTTTGTTCAAAAGTAAATGAAGGCATAAAAATCTTAAGTACCTCAATTGCTTTTTCGCCTGTTTCATCGGTTGTTTTCACCCCTATAACTTCAGGAAGTGAAATTGTTTCATTAAATAGTTTTTCTTGTTGTACTCTTGGAATAATCATTTTATTACCTCCTTGTAAAAATTAATTATCTGCTGTGCAGTATTACTTAAATTTTCCATTGCATTTCGAGTATTCATAGCTTCCTCCAATGTGCACACAGTACGCAAAATTGGGAAAATTCCGTCAATACCGTGGTTGTTTAAAGCACTTGCATCTTTTGTTGCACATCCGCAAAATGCAATTACCGGTTTACCATATTTTTTCGCAAGTCTGGCAATTCCTACAGGGACTTTGCCCATAACAGTCTGTCCGTCAATTTTTCCCTCGCCTGTAATTACCAGATCTGCGTCTTTAATATATTTTTCAATCTCTGTTTTTTCAAGTATCAAATCTATTCCCGACTTTAGTTTGCCATTTAAAAATGTCATAAACGCAAAACCCATACCCCCTGCAGCACCTGCACCGGGGAAATTAACATCTGCTTTCTTGTATTTTTCACTTGCAACAAGGGCGTAGTTTTTCATACCCTTGTCCATAATTGCTATATCTTTTTCCTTTGCACCTTTTTGTGGCCCGTATATAACACTGCATCCATTTTCTCCCAAAAGGGGATTTGTAACGTCACAGGCGATATTAAAAGCACATTCAAAAACCTCGGAATTTACATTTTCGTCATTAATCCCAACTATTTTGCCCAACCCCCGCGCACCAAAGGGAACGTGGTTACCCTCTTTATCGTAAAACTCAAAACCTAAAGCCTGAAGCATTCCCACTCCGCCGTCATTGGTAGCGCTTCCGCCTATGCCCACAATAAAATCTCTGTATCCTTTATTTATGGCATCGGCGATTATCTGCCCTACGCCGTATGTAGTAGCAACAATCGGATTAAGTTCACTTTTGTCTATCAGCGTTATTCCTGCGGCAGCAGACATTTCAATAACTGCAGTTTTGCCGAAAGTTCCGTATGCTGCTATAATATCCTCGCCTATTGGGTTTTTGACAGTTACATTATGTATTTGTCCATCCAAACCCGAAACAAGGGCTTGGACTGTTCCCTCACCCCCGTCAGCAACAGGCATAATTTTAACTTCTGCATCAGGCATACACCTTTTAATCCCTTTTTCTGCGGCATTTCCTGCCTCCATTGATGTCATACTGCCTTTAAATGAATCAATAGCAATCAGTATTTTCATTTAACCATCTCCACCTGCTACACAATAAACTCGTACAGTTCAAAGTTTAAATCTCCTAAATGAGGTATAGTCATTATCATTTCTTTTCTCATAACAAACCCACATTTGTTGTAAAGAACAATTCCCGGAGTGTTATACTTTAATACATCAAGGCGTATTGACTTAATACCGGTTTCTTTTGCATAATTTTTAAGTCCGTCAATAAGTGTTGTTGCTATGCCTCTACCAAAACAGTCAGGCCTTGTGGCAAGAACGTGAATAACACCTATGTCTTTTGTATCCGTACCCCAGGGCACAGTATCGTATGCCTCGTTATAACTTTTATTCATTATACAGGCGGCAAGTATTTCTCCCTTTTCTTCACAAATAAACAGTTCCTTGTTGTCAACAGAGGTATTTAAAAGTTCATGAGAGGGGTGAACATTCTTCTGCCACTTTATATTATACTGTGATGCCCCGTTTACCTCAATTACATAATCATAAAACTCTATAATCTTTTGCTTTTCGTTTTCTTTTGCAGGTCTGAAATTTATACTCAAAGTTTTTACCTCTTTCTAATGATGATGATGGTGGTGGTGATGATAGTGAGATTCGGTTTTACATAATGTTTCTTCACACACCTCGTCAACACCCTCTATTTCAACAGTTGTATGTGAAATTCCATGTTCAGCCATTTCACTCTTTATTAAATCTTTTATAGTTTTTGCATCACGGTCAGTTACAGCGTGTAATGTAGCAAAATTTGTAACACCGTCAATTGTTCTTATGTGTATATGATGAACATCTTCGACGCCATCGATTTCCATAAGATGTTCTTTTATTTCCTCAACGTCGCAAGGAGATTTTTCAAGAAATATGTCAATTGTTTCCTTAAGGTTTTTAATTGCTGATACAAATATAAACAACGCAACCGCAATTGATAATACAGGGTCAATAATGCTTATATCCGTAAATCTCATTATTACAGAGCCGATTAATACAACTACCCAGCCCAACACGTCTTCTAACATATGAAGATTTACTGCCTTCTGATTTAATGACCCTTTTCCGTGAGTAAAATATGCCGCAGAAAAATTAACCACTACTCCGAAAACTGCAAAAATAATCATACCGTCATAATTAACAGGTACAGGATTTATAATTCTCGGAATTGCACCGAAAATTACCGCCAAAGAGCCAAACAAAAGTATAACAGTTGTTATAACACTTCCCAAAACCGAATACCTTGTATAACCGTAAGTGTATAATTTATCAGGTTGTCTTTTGCTGATTTTTTCAAGGAAGTATGATATGCCAATGCTTAAACTGTCCCCGAAATCGTGAACGGAGTCGGACAAAATTGCTATACTTCCTGTAATAATTCCACCTACAAATTCTATAATTGAAAATGACAAGTTTAGTAAAAACGCCACAAATATTTTTTTGTCAGATTTCATTTTGTTTTATCGCCTCCAAAATCATATCATCAATTCTGTCACGGATTTTCTGCATAGTTCTTACGTCGTTAACGTTATTTAAGAAAGTGATTTCACCAATAATATTCTCGATTTCCTCCACAACTTTTTCTTTGCCGTAATAACTTTCGCAAAGTTTAAACAGGCGTATATCATCTAACGCCTGACGGGTTGCCATTAACCTTAATGAGTCAATGGGAGTTCCGTCCTGGGCAGGATAAACAAGGAAACAGTCTCCGCCCATTTCGTAGCCAAAATAGCCACCGCAGGGATTTAAGAAAGGATTTATATGGTCGTAAGAGATTTCGTTATTGTAATAATTAAATCCCCAGTGTAAAAATCCCTCAATACCGAACTTATACATCTGATAACCCAAAGAACGTGTTCTTGGTGTAGATAGTGCAAAGCCTCTGTTTGTTGTTGTTCTTGGAGTTGAGCAATAATAAACCCATCTTTCCTTAATGTCTTCAGGTAAAAAGTCCTTTATTGCTCCCGTAGTTGGTACGGGAATGTCGCAAAGTCCCTCTTTGTAATACTCAACGTGACTTAAGGCGTCTATTACCTTAAAATCTTTTAATATATCTATTATGTTGTTTCTGTTTGTTTTGTACTGTTCAAGGTGCTGTTCTCTTGGCTCGTCGGAAATATGGAAATATACTTTGTCTTTATCCCATTTTGTAACAATATATTTTGTAAATTCAGTTAAAAATGCTCTTATGAATTTAACATATTCTTCCCCTGCAGCATCTGTATCCCAGCCGAAAATCTGTTTTTCTTCTCCGTCAACAGTTGCGATAACTTTCGGTGCGTGGTATGCTCCCCACTGTGTAAACAGATGGCACACTTCTACATATTTAACTCCGCAGTCTTTACACATTTTAAGCCATCTGTCGCAAAGAGAAAAGTCAAAAGAATACTCGCCCTTATTTACATTTACTTTTACAAGTTGTACGGTAGTACGTTCTCCACCCTCGTATGTGTCAAGAGGCGGAGTAAATACAGGCATAAGTATCATATTAATACCCGTTTCAACTGCCTTTTTCATAAAGTTCTTGCATATTTCAAAGTGTCTGTCGGAAAAGGCAGGTACATTGTAGTAGTCTGCAAGACAGTCCGCATAAAACCATTGTGTTGCTATTGTGTCACGCTCCGGAAGTTCTGCGTCAATTACCTCAACAACAAAAACCGTCTCTGCCACTTTTTCGTCTTTTAAATCGTGAAGAACGATTTTGGTTTCGTACTGTCCCGGTTTTAAATCGCCTTCAAAATCAATCATAACAGTATGTAATTGTCTGTTGTAGTACGGAATACAATTTTTTCTCATTAAAGGCATTAAAACGTCAGGATAAAGTCCCGCTTCAGTTCTTATGTACTTAATGTCAATTTCCATATCCTCCAGGATAAATGGCATAGAATTATAGTTTGGAATGTTTTCAACAGTTCTTAGTGTGGCATACTTTGACATTTCGCCCTCTATTGATATTTTAAGGAAAGTTGCTGTACGCACCTTTGTATCGTCGTATGCCATAAACTGCACAGACGCTTTTTCGTTTTTGTACATTCTTAATTTTGTTACTGCATCAAAATCTGCAGGAATCTGGTCTAAAAAACATTTTTCCATTGCAGATACCAGCTTTGTTGTAAGCATAATATTTCTCCTTTGTACATTATAGTTTTTCGTCGTAAGACATAAACTCTACTTTGTCAGACAAATTGTTTTTTATTCTTATCAATACTTCTTCTAAAATCTCAAGCCCCGTTTCACTACCGTTTGAAAACAATGACTGCCAATGAGTAAGCATTACAGGATGCCCGCCCAAATTAATTGTGTCTAAAACAGCACCGTTTTTGCCGTCCTCAGTAATATAAAAATCCGCAACTTCTTTAATATCGGTTTTTGGATTGTCTATCGTCTGCCACAAATAATCACGGATTGTTGCAGAAATTGCAAACAGTCTTGAGCCGTCTTTTTCAATAACTGTTCTTGGTTTTCCGCTTGGTTCGGTTTCTAAAAAGTACCAGTAATCACCATTGCCGTAAACTTTAACAAGAGCATCAAATATTGCATTTTCATATGCCTCTTTAACTTTGCTTCCGAAGTGCCAGGGAGAGGTTACTCCCGTGCATTTGACTCCCCTTTCCTTTAAAAGGGTGAGTGCATATTGTATGTAATTAGCAAGACTTTTCTCGTTCTGCATATTCGACCAGGTTTCTTCATCAATATCCAGATAAACATCCTTGTCAATATCGTATGTAAGATGGTGGGTTATCATTTCAGGGCAAAAAGAAAATTTTCCCTCTAATTTTTCGTGAAACAAATTCATCCACGGCTTTACTCTTTCTTCTCCGTAAGGATTTTTGCATCCGGGCAACGGCACAACAGACAGTTTTCCTTTTACACCGTATTTTTCCACCAATGCACAAAACTTTTCCATAAAAGACAACGGCACTTCAGGAAGTAACTCCCTACCGTCTTTTGTAATTTTAATATCAGAATGTTCATAATACACATGAACAATAGGACAAAAATCATCAATATTTAATGAGATGGGTATTTTGTTCACTTAGTGTCACCTCTTTAAAGTAGTTTCGCAAGCACCTTTTCTATTGCGTTTGCCATGCTGAAAAATCCAAGGTCTGTGGGATGTACTCCGTCAACTGTCATCATATTGGGGTCAAAACTGTTGCAAAGTTCATGTCCGTTTATAAAGTAAACGTTGTTGTCACCCTTTTCTTTGGCATCTGTATATGTTTTGTAAATAATATCAATTCTTTTTTTCGAATCATCATCTAATTTGTGTATGTTGGGTTTTGTAAGCATTATAACAGGCAGGTCGGGATTTTTCTCACGAATTGCCCAAAACATTTTACTGTGTGTGTTTGAAAGATATTCCGCAGACGGTGCGTTAAAATCGTAATCATATACAAAAACACTCATATCAAGGTCTTTTATGTAGTTATACATTTGCTCTTCAGCCCTTGCGCTTCCTGAAAAACCAAGGTTTATGAAATCACAGTCAAGACGTCTTGACAATATTGCCTGATAACTGTTACCGGGACGTGAAGCACATCCGCCCTGGGTAATTGACGAACCGTAATACACCACAGGTACCTTGTGCTTATAACTGTTCCCTTTTTCTAATTTGCAGTCCTCGGGTAAACCGATATACACATCAGAAACATTGTTGTATAACGGAAAGTTTATAATAATGTCTCTCATTTTTCTGTCGGGAAATTTAGTAACTGCTTCATAGCCCCCGTCAACACAGAATGTTGCAGCATGTTCGTCAATAAAATTAAGAGTCGGAACAAATGTCTGATGAAAATCATTGTCAATGTAAATATCAAAACCTGAACTGCCCGTAGCAGGCATGTGAGGCATAATACATGTATCAGGAAATATAGCTTTTAAGAAAATATATTCTGCATCTGTTTTGAATCTTACTCTGCCCCCTGCCGTGTGGGCGTGGTTAAATAACAACCCGCTGGAAATGCTTTTTGCAAGTTCATAAGGAATTCTTCTGAAATCGCCATCGCTGTGTGGTTTGTATAAACCATATATTTCAAAAACTCCTTCTCTTATGTTGTAGAGTTTTGTACCCTCAGGCATAGAATCGATTGTAATAAAGTTTTTGTCAATATCAGTTAACTTTTTCATATTAGTTCCTCCAGAATTTTTACCGCGTCTTCTATACAACCGTCGCAGGAACGAAGGTTTTTTCCCTTTAATTTACTGCACATTAAAGACTTGTTCATCGCTTCAAATTTCGCCATAAGTTGTCCTGCAAAACTGTAACTTTGAAGTTTGTTTGTCTGGGGCAGGGAACTTATGCCTTTGCTGTTTTTGTAGCCCGCTAAAAACACCATAGCAGAAACTGCACCGCATACTCCTTTTGTTCCTCCCATTCCTCCGCCAAAGGCTTCGGAAAGACGAAACAACTGGTCCTCGGTTAAATCGGTAATATCAGAAAAAGCACAAAGCACTGCTTGTGCACAATTGTACCCTTTTTTATGGTTTTCAACTGCTCTTGCAACTCTGTCCATAATTATCCCTCCTGACTCTTTCATTATACACTTTATTATATTTGTTTTCAAGCAAAAAAGCGTTCAAAAGAACGCTTTTTTCATTATTTTTTAACCTGACCAAGCATAGTTTCTCTTCTGTTTTTAACCTCATCAGACATAGGCTTAATTTCACCTGCTGCCATAAGTGACATTTTAGTCAGCAACGGACCTACGATTTCATAAATCAATACCGCAAACAATGTAATGTTTCTTATAAGTCCGCCCTGTTCGCCTAACTGCATAGCAGTCGCGCACATACCAAGGGCAACACCTGCCTGTGGAAGCAATGTAATGCCAAGGTATTTGCAGATGCTTTTGGAACATTTCGTTGCTTTTGCACTTGCATAAGTACCAAAATATTTGCCCAATGAACGGAACACAATATATATAATTCCAACAACCACTATAGCAATGTCGGTAAATACATTAAGTTCCAAAGATGCACCGCTTATTACAAAGAATATAGCAAGTAACGGCGAAGTCCATTTCTCTGATTTTTCCATAAGATTATCAGACAAAGGACAAACGTTGCAGAAAACTGTTCCTAACGCCATACAGGTAAGCAGTGATGAAAAACCGATATGAACAGGACCGATTTCGAATTTTACAGAAGTCAGTGCAACTGTTAAAAGCACAAGCCCTATTGTAAGATTTAAGCGGTTTGTGTTTGAGTTAAACAGTTTTTCAAGATATGTAAGCACAAAGCCCATAACTGCACCAAGACCTAATGAGCATACAATTTCAATAATGGGGTTTAACACAATTGCCGCAATATCAACTGTACCTACAATAAGTGTTTTTGCAATACCAAAAGATACTGCAAAAACTATAAGACCTACTGCATCATCAAGAGCAACTATAGGTAACAGAAGTTTTGTAAGAGGACCGTCTGCCTTGTACTGTCTTACAACCATAAGTGTTGCTGCAGGTGCAGTTGCAGTAGCAATGGCACCTAATGTAAGAAGTTGCGGAACGCTTAATTTGTCAGGCATCATTAAATGGTAGGCATACAAAGCCAGATCAACCAGTAATGTTGCTGCCAACGCCTGAAATATACCAATAACAAATGCCTGTTTGCCTGTCTTTTTAAGGTCGCTCATACGGAATTCACTTCCGATTGAAAAAGCAATAAAGCCAAGTGCCACCTCGGACACCATTGCAAGTCTGTTAACATCGGCTGCTGAATGGAAACCAAAGGTTTCGATACCTAATGCACCAATGCAATAAGGTCCGATTAAAACTCCTGCAACAAGATATGATGTTACTGCAGGAAGTTTAAAAATTTTAAATACTCGTGTCATAAGAAGTCCTGCCAGAAGGGCAACTGATAATGATAGAATACCTGACATATATATCTCTTCTTTCTAAAATTATTAAAACAACATCCAATGCAACATTATAACACCAAACCCCTTTTAAGTCAATGAAAATTGACAAAATATTGTTACATTTTCTTGTCATTGTTTGCAGGATTGTTAAGCAGTTTTCCCTTACTGTCAAATCTTGAGCCGTGACAGGGACAGTCCCAACTGTGCTCCTGTTTATTATACTTTAATGCACATCCAAGATGAGGGCATCTTGGCACCGTGGGAGTAATTAATCCTTTTACAGATTCCAATATATTTACGGCAAGTTGCGGGTGCAATATACTCCTTGGCGGGGCATAAATATTGGCATATTCGTTTTCCTTTTCCAATACTAAATCTGTAAGTATCATTGCACTTACCATTGAAGACGTCATTCCCCACTTGTTAAAGCCCGTTGCCACATATAAATCGGACGTGTTTTTCCCGTACTGACCTATATATGGAATGCCGTCCAATGTCATACAGTCCTGGGTTGCCCATCTTCCCGCCTCTTCGCTTTCAGGATAGTATTTGTTTGCAAATTTCATAAGTTCTTCCCAGTTTCCGCCACTTTGTCCTGTGCGGTGTCCGCCACCGCCCAACAACAAATAATCGTTGTAATTACGGAATGATAATCCGTCGTCTGCTTCGTCAACATACATATCTTTAAACTGCTGTGCGTTTTTTAACGCAATAACATAAGACCTGTGCTGATACATTTTCACAAAATACCATCCGTGTTTGCTGATAAAAGGAAAATGAGTTGCCACTATAATTTTCTTTGCAGTAATTGCGCCTTTTTCTGTTACCGCAATCCCGGGTTTTAATTCCGTAACTCGTGTGTCCTCATATATTTTTAAATCCTTTGCAACAGAATAAGCAAGTTTTAAAGGATGAATGTTTCCCTGATTTTCTGTTTTTACCGCACCTGCAATATTAAAAGGTAATTCTGTATCAAGACAAAACTGTGCATTAACTCCTATTTTATTTAACACGTCAACTTCTTTTTCAATTAATGCTCTGTCCTGCAGGGAATATACAAAGGAACTGCACACTTCAAAGTTATCCCCCGCAATTTCTTTTAGTTTTTCCATAGCATCTTTTTGACTATATAGGTATTTCTTTGCAACTTCAAGGCCGTATTTGTCTGCTATTTTATTATATATAAGACCGTGTTGAAATGTGATTTTTGCCGTAGTGTTGCACGTTACTCCCGAGCATATCTTACCTGCCTCAACCAAAACACAGTCCACCCCTGCATTTTTCAGCATATATGCACATAAAATTCCGCACATACCTCCGCCTATAATTAATACATCTGTTTTTACGTTTCCTCTTAATTGTTCAAATGTTGGTTTTGAAATTTCTTTTTCCCATATAGATTTCATAAATACCACCTCTGTCATTATTATTGACAGAAAAATGTAAAAAACGTTGACAATATTTGTATAGTAATTTAAAATTAAATTAGACAAATCGAACTTTAACCAATTAAATTCCTGGGAAACAGAATCGAAGTAAAATAAGTTTTTAGAATTAAGAGGTAAACTGGATGTGTGATTATAAAGAAAAATATAGCAAACAACAAATTAAAGATTTTTTACGCTGCGGTTCTGAAATCTATCTTAAATTCTTAAAGAAGAATAATAAGGGAATATCAAAAGTAAAGGTGGCTTCAGTTATCAAAACTGACGCGAATTGTTATACGCTATTTTTCGAGCAACAAATTCAAGATTTTTCCTTTGTCACCAAAATAGAGATTAATAATAGAATATATCCCATCGGACAATTCCGTTATACAAAAACAACATTAACATCAACAATGGTAAACCTTATTTCGGATGACCACGCAGAATTGTTTGAATCCGATTATGATATTTATTTTATAATAGACTTCACACCGTTGGTAGAAAATGTGATTAATAAATATCGTTCTAAAGATCCCCTATATTTCCCAGACGTTTCTCCTAATATTAGATTCAAATACGAAGAATTTGCTGATATTAAATTTTCAGATGCCCAGTTGAGTTGTATTGATAATGTTTTTAATAATCCCATATCGTATATATGGGGAGGGGCGGGATCAGGAAAAACAAAATATGTTTTATCATATTCGATTTTGAATTATATGATTTCTGATCGTAAGGTTCTTCTTGTGGCTCCCACCAATTATGCTTTGGAAAATGCGCTTTCTGCGCTTATTGAAATTGCAAAAGAATATAAATTTTCCCCGGAAAGAATAGCCAGATTAGGCACCCCATCAATGGATTTTGCCAAAAAATTCCCTGAATGTTGCCAAAATGACACTATTGAAATTGAAATTGATGAATTAAATAAGAAAATCAATTTACTAAATGAATTCATCAAAAACAACCTGTTGATTATTAGAATTAATAACATTGAAGAAATGTTGAAAGATTACGAAAATATCAGTATAAAACTGGAAACATGGAAAAAAACACTAACTGACATTTCTGCAGAAGTCAATGTTTTGGAAGCAACTATGTCCAAAGCCAAGAAATCATATTATGAAACCAGCAAGCAAATAGACTTTATAAAATCACAAAAGAAAAAATTAAAAAATATACTTAAAAGTATCGTTAAGAAAAACCAACACTTAGAAAACGAACTTGAATACTACCAAAAACTTTTGTTAGAAAAGAAAGAGAACCTAAATAATATATCTGACAATCTTAAAAATACCAATCGTGATTTATCTTGTGTAAACGATAACGCAAATGAAACAAAAAAAGAATTAAATTCCCTTGAACAAGTGTTGTTAAAAGAAATTAATTTTCTTTCTCATCTTAGTAACTGGCGCACTGTGAATGTAGAAAAAATCAAATCAAAAATACAAATTTTCAAGGAGAAAAAAGAAAAATTTTTACGTGACTTTGAAAATTTGTATAATCAAATTCCGCCAGAAACAATAGCAGATGCCAAACAAACCATAGACGAATTAAACAAAGAGATTAAAAAATTACAAAAACAAAAACAGGAACAAGAAACTGTGATCAAAGTTTATGGTTGCACATTGGATTGCTATATAGCATTGAATTTTGAAAACATATCGCACATCTTCCTAGATGAAGCATGCTATGCATCTGTAGCAAAAACTGCGACTTTGTTTTTTCAAGGTTGTCCGATTACATTTTTAGGAGACCATATGCAACTTCCTCCTGTTGCAGAAATCGATGCAGATGACTTGAATGAAACAAATTATCCGGCTTACACGTGGATACAAAACGGCATATATTCTTTTGAACTGTTTGATTTGGATTTTGAAAAAACATACAAAAAATTTAAAAATAATGACATGAAATTACCACGTCAACTTTCTGTGTCTGCACTTAATGAAACTTATCGTTTTGGTGGCAATCTTGCCGATGTCCTAAATAAGCACGTTTATAAAAATGGATTTCGTTCAGTTTTAAACACCGATACACAAATTACGGTTGTTAATGCACCAAAAAATAAGAAATCCAAGTATAAAAGAGACAATGAAGCAGAAGCACAAGCAATAAAAAAATACATATCCGAAAATAATCTGTTAGATTATGCAGTATTAACTCCATATAATGAACAGAAAAAGTTTCTTCACAAAACAATGCCGACCATTAAAAACAAAATAATGACGATACATAAATCCCAAGGTCAGGAATGGGATACGGTAATTATTAGCATATCTGATACACATAACATGTTTTTTACAGACAGTAATAATTTCCGTGGAAAACAATTGATTAATACTGCAATAAGCCGAGCAAGAAGAAATTTAGTAATAGTGTGTGATGCAGAGTTTTGGGCTTCTTGTGTCAATCAGTTAATTGGCACTTTGGTTACCCTTAACAACCCAGAACTTGCAAATAAAACATATCGCGAATTTTATGCTGATGATAAAATGGCAAAAATAACCCTTGCCAGATATGGTAAAAATAAAAAAAATTACACTCTTTCTGCAGAAATCAAAATATTTAAAAACAATCGCAACGACGAAATAAAATATGTATTAAAAAAAATAACCTTTCCAAGTAAAGGATATTTGAATTTTGAACAAAGCGAAGCCAAAGAAAATGTAATAACTGATGGCAGAGTAAAATTCTATGAGTTTTCCGAAGTTGTTGATATTCATGGAAAAAAGCATTATGTAAAACTTGAAACAATTAGTTAATCAATATAAGAAACTGGTCTCTTGTGTCCTTAACCGATACAATACAAAAAAGCGGAACATTTTGTTCCGCTTTTATTTTAATCCAATAATGGTTTTACAATATCTGCAAAATCTTTATAGTTGTCTATTTTCAAATAATTAAAATCCGAAAGATATACTGACTCGTCATTTCCGCCGGGACCGTAATCGTCACCGATATACACTACTTCATCGTGACTTATGTTGTTTTCTTTGCAGTACAAATCAAGAGCGTAATATTTGTTGTAGGGCTTTGGTGCCATATCAAAAGAAGATGAGCCGCCC
>JAFQVC010000018.1 GCA_017408205.1 Clostridia bacterium
CACAGCACTTAAAATCGTTAAACGTATTAGAGGATACTTATTTCCATATTTCGGACGAGCCAAACAAAGATAATATTGACACTTATGCAGAGCGAAGTGCATTTATAAAGTCTGTTGCAGGGGATATAAAGGTTTTAGATGCTTTGTCAAATCTTGAATTCTACGAAAAAGGGTATATTAAAATGCCCGTTCCTGCATCTAACCACATAGAACCGTTTATTGAAGCAAAAGTTCCCGAAATGTGGGTTTACTACTGTTGCGGTCAGGGCTACAAAGTATCCAACAGATTTATTGCAATGAGTTCATACCGTAACAGAATTATGGGTGTGCAGATGTATAAGTTTGATATTAAGGGCTTTTTACACTGGGGATTTAATTTCTACAATACCTCATATTCAAATTACCCCATTAATCCATATCTTACAACTTCTGCCGACCACGACTTCCCTGCAGGAGACCCCTTCTCGGTATATCCCGCAACTAACGGGGCGTATCCGTCAGTAAGAGCGCTTGTGTTCTACGAAGGACTTGAAGACATAAGGGTACTTCGCCTTGCAGAAAGTATTTTAGGACGCGACAAGGTTGTGGAAATTATAGACGAGGTTGCCAAAACAGACGTAAGATTTACAAATTATCCTTATGATACCCAGTACATCTATAAATTAAGAAACAGAATAATAGAAGAAATAAGCAAATAACACAAAAACCTCTCAAGATATTGAGAGGTTTTTTTCAATTCATTTACTAACAGCAGTTATTGCAATCTTCAAAGTCGCTTCTCTGAGGCGGGAAAAACTCGTCTATAGGGAAGCGAAGAGAGTTAAACAATTCGCAGGGATTTTCCTCTGTTGCTGCAAGGCATTCTTTTTCAGGGATACAGAAATCAATTGCAGGAATTAACAACTGAACGTTTCGTTCAATTTTAATAATTGTAAACAAGCCAAGTGATACAAACACGCGTTTGTCTGTGTCGGAAACACAAAGTTCGTCACCGAAGCAACGACAGATGTAATCGGGTACAGTTGAAATATCACAGCAACAACCGCAGTTGCAATGTGCTTTGTCAACCACTTTTGCAGTAAGGGCAATGGGGTCAACTACTTCCACTATTGCTTTTGGCAGGTTATTTTTTCTCCACATAACAGGCATCTGTCCGCCGGGGTTGTAATCAGATGAGAAGGTTTTTGAATTACCTTCAGAGCCGAACAGAATTACTTTTTTGTCAAAGGTTGCAAGACCTTCTACCTCTGTGGGGTTGCCTACTCCCCTGAAAGCATCCAGAGTTACTTTAAAGAAGTATTTAACATCTACTGTGAAGAACCCTCTGTTAAACGGTACGGGTTCAATGTCTGTAAATACCCAGATAACTTCCGCTTTTTTGATTTTAACGTTTATTGCCTGGTCAATAATTGACTGACCGCATTGAGTTAAAATAACTTCCAGGTCTTCCAGACAGTCTTTTTCTTTACAGGAATCATATACCTGGTCTGTGTGAATACATACTCCGTCTTTAAAATCGCAGTTTGGACGGGTATTTGTGTCAAAGCATTCACTCATAAAACTATCCTCCTATATTTTAATCGGCTTAAAGCCATCAATACATAATATGTATTTTAATAAATAATGTTAATTCTGC
The DNA here is from genome assembly GCA_017408205.1 of Clostridia bacterium. GTDB lineage: Bacteria > Bacillota > Clostridia > Monoglobales > Firm-18 > RGIG1864. The sequence continues at coordinate 1,637 of JAFQVC010000018.1, forward strand.
CAGCCCGTTATAAGCAAAAATCCAAGAGCAATTATTAAAGGCAGGTCTTTCTGGTCGTTATCATCAAAAAGCAATACGAGAATCAGTCCTATAAGAATTATGTCGTCGCACCCAAGTCCCAAAAAAAGACTGTTCTTTTTTTCAGGCTCACAGGGCGGGGGCGGACTTGGAGTCGGCGGACAGGGAGTCGGCACCGACGGTTGCTGAAAAGGGCTTGTGTATCTTTTATATACCACTCTTTACACCTACCTTTTTATTTCTTTTATAATATTGGGAAGTTTGGCAAGTTTCAAAAGATTTATTGTTTCGTCCATTCTGTTTAATCTTGTACTGTTTAAAAACGGCTTTAATGCCAGAAGAAGATTTGTTCTTTTATCGTTTGAATTTTGCACTCTGTCCATAACGCTTTTAATTTTCATCATAGAGTCGATGTTTTCAAGGGCACCGCTTTCGGCAAAAGAGCCCATTATATTTTCTAAATTTTCTTTTCCGTCACCATCTGACATCATTCCCTTTAACATATCCATAGCCTGGTTTATATCTGCCACTTAAAATCCCTCCTTTACTTTGTAAAAAGGACTTGCATAAATTTTGCAAGTCCTTTTTTCCTCTTATTTAAGCAGTTTCATTATTCGTTCCATAACCTCAGGCGGTATTTTGTTACTGTTAATATTGTTTATATATCTGTCTATTGTGTTTTTGTCAAGGCTTTCTAACTGCCTTACCGCCTCTTTCCCTTTAGGACTTTTGGCAAGTTCCTGTATTTTCCGCTTAAGGTTTGGGTCTTTCAGTTGGTTTACCATCTGTTCAAAATTCATTTTTTCTGCCTCCCGTATAATGTATTGGTTTTTTCAACACATTATTACACTAATTGTAGAAAAGTAACAAGAATATTATAATGAAAAACAATACATCTGAATTGCATCCGCTTTTACACATATATATTACCCTCCTTAATTATTTACTGCAATATATATTATGCAAAAGACGTGATTTTTGTTTATATATGAATTGCCTTTGGCTACAGCGTATTTTTACAACAGAAATTTCTAATATGTTTTAAAAATTAATTTTAACTTATACTGTATATATAATACAATGTAAGGGTGATTTAAATGGCTTTTACTCCAAGAGAGACAAAAAAGAAAATCAAGGCAGGATATAAAACACTTTATATAAAAGACGACCTTGCCGAAAAAATCAACAAACTCGCAGAGAAACACAATACCAGTTTCAACAATATTGTAATAAGCATAATTGAAGATTTTTTCAAAGAAAATAATGAATAACAAAAACCTCTCAAATCTTTGAGAGGTTTTTATATATGAATTGCCTTTGGCATGAATTGAAATCTGCGATTTCGTGAATTGAGCCGACGTCTCATGAATTGCACCTTGTGCATTAAGGAAGAAAACCGTGTGCGGTTTTCAACCATAATGAAATTCAAAGAATTTCAATTCATGGAAGCAATAGCGAGAATTCATGGCGTAGCCAATTCATGACAACGGTAAGTTGTCAATTCATAAAAAACATATCAAGGTTTTTACATCCCTTACAATAATCTTATTTCCTGTTCAAGTACTACTCCAAACTGCTTTTCCACAGTTTCTCTTACAAAATCAATAAGTTTAAGTACATCGTCGCAGGTGGCACCGCCTTTATTAACAATAAATCCGCTGTGTTTTTCAGAAACACAGGCACCTCCTATCTGTTTTCCTTTAAGTCCTGCCTGTTCAATAAGTGCTGCTGCAAAATACCCCTCAGGTCTTTTAAACACGCTTCCTGCACTTGGGTACTCCAAAGGCTGTTTGTCTGCACGTCTTTTTGCAAGGTCCAGCATTTTGTCTGAAATTTCTTTACTGTCTCCCTTTTGGAGTTTTAGTTTTGCGCTTACAACGTATTTATCCACATTCTTATACACGCTTGTTCTGTAGCCGAAGTTGTGTTCTGTTATTTCCCCTATATTTCCGTAATTGTCAACATAAGCAGAACTTATTACTATATCTTTCATTTCGCCGCCGTAGGCACCTGCGTTCATAAACACCGCACCGCCCACAGTACCAGGAATACCTGACGCAAACTCAAAACCTGTAAGACAGTTTTGTTTTGCAACTGCCCCTACTTTTGACAAAAGTGCACCTGCTCCTACAGTAATTACGGTGTCGGAAACGGAAATTTCGTTTAATCCTCCGCTTATTTTTACCACCACACCGTCAAACCCGCTGTCACTTACCAGAAGGTTTGAGCCGTTACCCATTACCGTATATTTTGTATCCTGCAGTGACTTTAAAATTTCGCACAAGTCCTGCACAGTTTCGGGCACTACCATAACGGAAGCAGGTCCGCCGATTTTAAATGACGTGTGGTTACACATTGGCTCGTCAGTTAAAATAGTACAATTC
>JAFQVC010000145.1 GCA_017408205.1 Clostridia bacterium
CCCGAAGTATCCCTTGTTGCCATTTTAGACGCAGACAAAGAGGGCTTTTTACGTTCCGAAACCTCTCTTATTCAGACTGTAGGACGAGCCGCAAGAAATGTTGACGGCAGAGTTATTATGTATGCGGACAAAATTACAAACAGTATGCAGTATGCAATAGACGAAACCAACAGACGAAGAAAAATTCAGGACGATTATAACAAGGCACACAATATTACCCCAAGGTCTGTTACAAAAGACGTATTTGGCTCTATTGAAACTGTAACGGCAGTAAAAGAGGAAGCACAAAAGCCAATACCAAAAGATATAGACAAGGAAATAATAAGGTTAACAAACGAAATGCAGATTGCCGCATACGAGTTGCAGTTTGAAAAGGCGGCAATACTCCGTGATGAAATTAAACGGCTTAAAGGTGAGTTAAATGAATGAGAATATTGTAATTAAAGGTGCAAGACAGCACAATTTAAAAGATATAAACGTAACTATTCCAAGAGATAAAATGGTGGTTATAACAGGGCTTAGCGGTTCAGGTAAGTCCTCTTTGGCATTTGATACAATATATGCCGAGGGGCAAAGACGCTACGTTGAATCCCTTTCTTCTTATGCAAGACAGTTTTTGGGACAGATGGACAAGCCCGATGTTGACTTTATTGAGGGGTTATCACCAGCCATATCAATTGACCAGAAGACCACATCTAAAAACCCACGTTCTACTGTGGGCACCGTAACAGAAGTATATGACTACTTAAGGTTATTGTATGCAAGAATAGGTGTTCCTCATTGTCCCCAGTGCGGCGATGAGATAAAACAACAGTCAGTTGATCAGATGGTAGATAGTATTTTGTCAATGGAGGAGGGCACGAGAATTTATCTTTTAGCCCCCGTTATAAGAGAGAAAAAAGGGGAGCATACAAAAATGCTTCAGGGCTTTTACAAAAGCGGTTATGCAAGAGTAAAAGTAGACGGTATAATGTACCGCTTGGAAGACAAAATCGATCTTGACAAAAACAAGAAGCACACAATAGAAATAGTTGTTGACAGACTTGTTATTAATCAGTATATAAGAAAACGTCTTACAGATTCCATAGAAACTGCACTTAAGCAGACAAACGGAATTATTGTTATAGAAAATGCAGACACAGGTGCAAGAGATACCTACAGCCAGAATTATGCCTGTGAAAAATGCGGAATAAGTATTGAAGAACTGTCACCAAGAATGTTTTCGTTTAACAATCCCTTTGGTGCCTGTCCCACCTGCCTTGGTCTTGGCAATTACCAGAAAGTGGACCCTGATTACATTATAAAGGACAAAAACAAGTCCATTAACGACGGTGCAATAGTTGCTACGGGCTGGAACGTAAATTCCGAAAGTATGGCAAGAATGTACTTTGACGGACTTGCAAAACACTATGGTTTTGATCTTGACACTCCTGTAAAAGACCTGTCCAAAGAGGCATTAGATGCAATTTTGTACGGCACAAGAGGAAAGAAGATACAGTTCCAGTATGAAAGAAAAAGCAGCAGCGGCAAGTTTTTCGCCTCTTTTGAGGGTGTTATAAACAATATTGAAAGAAGATACCATGACACAACTTCCGAGTGGGTTAAAAACGAAATAGAAACATATATGTCAAATACCGTGTGTCCTGATTGTGAAGGCAGACGCCTTAATAAAACTGCCCTTGCAGTTACAATAAACGGATATAACATTGACAGTATTACCAATATGTCAATACGGGAAGCACGTGACTTTTTTGCAGGGTTAGAACTTACTGACAGAGAAAAAATAATTGCAAAACAAATACTGAAAGAAATAAATGAAAGACTTGGATTTTTGGTAAACGTAGGTCTTGACTATCTTTGTCTTTCACGTTCTGCAGGAACTTTGTCAGGGGGAGAAGCACAAAGAATACGCCTTGCAACACAGATTGGCTCATATTTAATGGGCGTACTTTATGTTTTAGACGAGCCAAGTATCGGTCTTCACCAGCGAGACAACGAAAAACTGATACAGGCACTAAAACAACTCCGTGATTTGGGAAATACTTTAATCGTTGTTGAGCACGACGAGGAAACTATGTATGCCGCAGACTGCATTATTGATATGGGACCCGGTGCAGGGGTAAAAGGCGGAGAAATAGTTGCACAAGGTACAGTTGAGGATATTAAAAAATGCGAAAAATCAGAAACGGGACTTTATTTAAGCGGTAAAAAGAAAATAGAAATACCAAAAGAAAGAAGAAAAGGAAACGGAAAATTCCTGTCAGTCAGAGGTGCTTGTGAAAACAACCTTAAAAACATTGATGTTGACATTCCTCTTGGTACTTTTACTTGCATTACTGGTGTTTCAGGCTCAGGTAAGTCCTCTCTTATTAACGAAATTTTATATAAGAAACTTGCATCTGAATTAAACGGCTCAAAGAAAAAAGCAGGTAAGTGCAAAGAAATTACTGGCTTTGAAAATCTTGATAAAGTAATAGATATTGACCAGTCACCTATAGGACGTACACCACGTTCCAACCCCGCAACATACACGGGACTTTTCGGTGACATCAGGGAACTTTTTGCATCTACAAACGAAGCGAAAGAAAAAGGCTACGGTGCAGGTAGATTCAGTTTTAATGTAAAGGGCGGACGTTGTGAGTCCTGCACAGGTGACGGTATAATAAAGATAGAAATGCACTTTTTACCCGATGTTTATGTACCCTGCGAAGTGTGCAAGGGCAAACGTTATAACAGAGAAACCCTGAGCGTTAAATACAAGGGTAAAAACATAAGCGATGTTTTAGATATGACAGTTGACGAGGGAGTGGAATTTTTCGAAAACATTCCCAAAATTCACAAAAAATTAAAGACTTTGCAGGAGGTTGGTCTTGGTTACGTTAAAATCGGTCAACCATCAACCACTTTGTCGGGAGGCGAAGCACAGAGGGTAAAACTTGCAACTGAACTTTGCAGAAAAAGTACGGGAAAGACAGTTTATATTTTAGACGAGCCAACAACGGGACTTCACGTTGCAGATGTTCACAAACTGATTGAAGTGTTACAGGCGCTGGCTGACAACGGAAACACAATCATTGTAATAGAGCACAACCTTGACGTTATTAAAGTTGCAGACCATATTATAGATTTAGGTCCTGAGGGAGGAAATAAGGGCGGAGAAATAGTAGCAACAGGTACTCCCGAAGAGGTTGCAAAATCAGACAAGTCATATACCGGCTTGTATTTGAAAAAAATATTAAAAAAGTAAACGTAAGTTTACTTTTTTTTTATAATATGTTCATATTTTGTTAATATTTTTGCTATATAATAGGAAATATAATAAGTTGGTATGGAGGAAATTTTATATGATGCCACAAAAAATAAAAGATACATATAACAAATCAAAAAAATTTGTATCCCAAAAGAAAGACGAATTTACAAAACTTCCTAAAAAGAAAAAGATAATAATTATAACTGCAATAGTTTTAGTAATTGTTATACTTGCGGGAATGATTGTTAAAGGGGCAGGGAAAAAGCAGGGCAATGATGAGATTGCAACTGCTACAGCAACAATGGGAAATGTTAGCGTTATTATAAGCGGAACAGGAACTGTTGAAGCAAACGACCAGTACGATATTACTTCCCTTGTAAAAGGAGAAATTATTGCCGACTATTTTGAGGAGGGCGACATAGTTGAAAAAGATGCGCTTCTTTACAAAATAGATACAAAAGATATGGAAAACAGTATATCCAAATCACAGATTTCTCTTGATAACGCTACAAATAATTATAATTCGGCTTTAGAAGACGTAAGCAACTTAAATGTTAAATCCCCAATAGGCGGAGTTGTTACAAATGTTTATGTTAAAGTAGGAGATAATGTTAACAACGGAACTAAAATTGCAGACGTAATTGACAGTTCAAAAATGCTTTTAACAGTACCTTTTATTTCGGAAGATGCAAACACTTTGTATGTAGGACAGACGGCATCGGTAAAACTTGATAATTCCTTTTACGAAACAACAGGAACTGTGACAAAAATAACCTCAGGTGAACTTATAAACAGTTACGGTGCAGCAATAAAAAATGTAGAAATTTTGGTTGATAATCCCGGCTCAATAAGAGAGGGGGATACTGCAACGGCAGTTGCAGGTGACGTTGCTTGTAATGACAGCGGTACTTTCGAGTATAACGCCACAGAAACAATAGAGGCAGAAGTAAGCGGGAAAGTAAGACAAATGATAATCAGCGCAGGGGACAAAGTTATTAAAAACGGTGTTGTGGCGGTGCTTGACAGCGACTCTGTAAATAAAGCATTAAGAGAACGCACAAACTCGTTAAAAGATGCACAGTTGTCTTTAGATAACCAGTACGACAATCTGGAAAACTACGAAATTAAAGCACCAATTTCAGGTACGGTTTTACAGAAAAATTCAAAAGCAGGGGATAATTTAGACAATTCACAAAGCAACAACTCATCTGCAATGGCAGTTATTGCAGACTTATCAAGGTTATTATTCAAAATTAATGTTGACGAACTTGACGTAACAAAAATTGAAGTTGGTCAGGAAGTTAGCATAACCGTTGATGC
>JAFQVC010000146.1 GCA_017408205.1 Clostridia bacterium
ACTTCCATTCTGTCAAGAAGGGGTTTTGAAATAGTATCTAAAGTATTGGCAGTTACAATAAACATAACTTTAGACAAATCAAAAGGCACTTCGATATAGTGGTCTTTAAAAGAATAATTTTGCTCACTGTCAAGGACTTCCAAAAGGGCTGCAGCAGGGTCTCCGTTATAACTTGATGAAAGTTTGTCCACCTCGTCAAGCAATATCAAAGGATTGTTGCTTTCTGCCTGAATAAGAGCAGAAATAATTTTACCGGGCATTGAGCCAACATAGGTTTTTCTGTGTCCTCTTATTTCCGACTCATCTTTAACTCCTCCAAGGGAAAGTCTTACATAATTTCTGCCGATTGCAGTTGCAATGCTTTTGGCAACAGAGGTTTTACCCACTCCGGGAGGACCCACAAGGCAAATGATATTACCCTTAATATCCCCTCTTAACTGTTTAACTGCTAAAAATTCAATAATTCTTTCTTTAACCTTATCTAATCCGTAGTGATCACGGTCAAGAATGCTCTTAACCTTTTTAAGATTGATACTTTCTTTAGTACTTTTATCCCAGGGCAGAGATAATACAGTTTCGATGTAAGTTCTAAGAACTGAACTGTCAGGTGACATGGGTTGCAGTCTTGACAGTCTTTTTACATCTGTCTTAAGTTTATTTTTGGATACTTCAGGAATTGGCAAAGCATCAAGTTGCTGTTCAAACTTTTCCAGTTCCTGCTTTTCACCGAAACCGCCGTCCAATTCCTCCTGAATTGCTTTTAACTGTTCTTTCAAATAATATTCCTTTTGATTTTTCTCAAGTTCTTCCCTGACCTTGTTGGAAATATTATTTTCAATCTCGGCAATTTCTATTTCTCTTTCCATAATGGAAATCAACTTTTTAATTCTGGACAGAGGTTTAGTTTCAGACAGTATCTCAAGTTTATCATCAATTTCTGTTAAAACATTTGACGCAATAATATCTGACAATTCCCCAGGCTCATTAATATTTAATACCGCAATTGCAGACTCTTTTGAAATTTTAGTATTTAACTGTGCAAAATCATCAAACTGACTTTTAATTTTGCGGACAAGTGCAGAAACCTCTAAGTCATCAACATCAATATCAGGCTCCTGATAAGTCCTTACAAGTGCAGTAATGTATTTTTCATTCTTTTCGAACTGAATTAGTTTACCTCTGTTAACACCCTCAACAAGAACGTGTATATTTCCGTTAGGTAGTTTTAAAAGTTGTTTTACATTTGCAACAACACCAAAAGAATGTAACTCCTCAAAAGTGGGTTGCTCAGTTTCAATGTTCTTTTGAGCAACTAAAAATACCTGCTTGTTTTCAAGCATTGCTTTTTCCAGAGAAGCAATAGACTTTCTTCTGGCAATGTCAAAATGTAAAATCATATATGGAAATACCACTAAACCTCTTAAAGGTATAAGGGGTAATGTTATTTTTTTAGTTTTACTGATAATTCTTTTTTCTGCCATTGTATTCTCCTCGCATATCATATCACATTATTATACCAATTTTTTCAGATAATTTCAACTGTTTTCTAAAAAAAAATTACACCTTGAAAAATTAAATTTTCAAGGTGTTAAAATTAATAAATTATTCGTCTTGCAGTAACAAATCTGTTGCCAAAATAACTGCCGTATATTGATGTGTATTTAACAACATCTCCTGTTTGCGGTGAATGGATAAACATACCGTCACCAACATAAATACCAACATGATTAATGTTTGAGCCTGAGCCGAAACATAAAATGTCACCTAACTGCAGGTTATCTTTACTTACCCATATACCGTCAGTTGCCTGACCGTAAGATGTTCTGTTTAAATTAATACCAAAATGTTTGTAAGTATAATATACAAGACCTGAGCAGTCAAATCCTGCAGGAGTTGCACCGCCGTATCTGTAAGGTGTGCCTAAGAATGTTGACGCAAAATCAACAATATCTTTTCCCGTAACACCATCTCTTGAAATTGTTGTACCGTTACGGTCTGCAACATTATCTTTTCTGATATTTAAATACTGAGCTGAAACATATCCTGTTTTTGAATTATAGGTACATTTAACCCAACCGTTTTCTATACTCTCTACATTAAGAATTGTACCTTGCGGAAATGCCTGAATAATACCATACTGTGTACCTGGACCTGCTCTGTGATTTAGTCCGTCACTTGGTAAAACAACACCGCTGTCAGCACTTGCAACTACAATAGTCAGTAGCATAAAAGCACTAAATGAAATCAATAATTTTATTATCTTTCGTAATTCCACCAAACCCCTCCTTTTCCTTGGTTCTCCCAAATTACGTGTTTTAGTATAACATAAAAATAATAAAAAGTCAACCCCGCCAAACGCAACACGCTACCACGAATAGCCCAAAACACCATAAGAACGGGGAAAAATCGACTTATGGAAATATTTTTTTAAAAAACTATTGATTTTACAAAAAAATTGTGGTATTATATCTCAAGTAGGCAGGTGTGGTGGAATTGGCAGACGCGCTGGACTCAAAATCCTGTGGTAGTGATACCGTGTGGGTTCGACTCCCACCACCTGCACCAGAAATAACCATCAATCTTGATACAAGATTGGTGGTTTTTTTATGCCAATTTTAAATATCACTTTTATAATCTATTTCCTTTTTCAATCTGCTCAAAAGAACAGCCGACAATACTGCGGCAAGTACATTTACACCTACAAAATTAAACCATATTCCGTCAAGACCAAAGTTCCAAAAGACACCAAGAAGCAATACAGGGAAGACAAAGGCAACTGTGACCGACATAATTGTTGCCTGAAGAGGCTTTTCTATTGCAGTAAAATAACTTTGTGTTGTAATCGCAATCCACCTGAAAACATAAGCGAAACAGAATAACCTAATTGCGTGGCAAGAAATTTCAAAAAGTCTTATTTCTTCTGCCTTTACAAACCAGGAAGCAACTGTGTCTGAGAAGAAAAACAAAACGGCAGTCGATATAAGACCGACAGTTGCGGTACCTGTGTAAGCACATTTTGCGATACTTTTCACTCTCTTATAATTCTTTGCACCCCAATTGTATCCAAGTGCAGGTGACAAAGAATCGGCAATACCGTAAAGCAATGGCCAGCAAAGATCACTTGCATACATAAGAACTGCATATACGGCAACTGCTGTTTGTCCGCCGCCTGTGCCTAAAGTTTTCACTCCAACTGTCATAAGTGAGATGTTCATAAGTATAGATGTAAGTCGCCCTGATATGTTGCTTAAGAATACAGGAGAACCGCATGCGGCAATCTGTCTTAACATTGAAAATGAAAATCTGGGCTTTACAAATTTAAGAAGTGCCTGTCTTGTAATAAACGGAATCATAGCAATTACAGATGATACGCACATTGAAACAGATGTAGCAAGTGCAGAGCCAACAACATCCATTTTACAAACAAGAAGAAAGAAACTAAGAAGTCCCAGCGTTAAAAGGTTGCAAAATATATTGATAATCATGCTTGTTTTAACAAATCCGCTTATACGAAGATAGTTGTCCATTGCAAAAAATATTGCTGCAAGAGGGCTGCAAAGTGCGGCAGTACGAAGGTATCTTACAGAGGTGTCAAGGAGAACATCATCTGCACCCATCAAAGATGCCAAAGGCACTGCAGCAAAATACATAATGGAACCCATTATTATTGATACACAAAATATCATTATAACTGAACTTGAAAAAATGTTGTTTGCAGTTTCATAGTCTTCTTTACCAAGGGCAACAGATATTGGTGCAGATGCTCCGACACCAATAAGGTCAGCAAGAGAAAAGTTTATCATAATTAGCGGAAACGCAATATTAACTGCAGCAAATGCACCTTCTCCAAGTATCTGACCTATAAACATTCCCTCGAAGATACTGTATATTGACATAGCAAACATACTTATCATTCCGGGCATTGCTATTTTAAAAAACAATTTCCACGGCTTCATTGTGGCGTACATAATTTCTGTTTTATTCATTTTTAACGTTCCTTTAGCATTTTAAATATTCAGTATTTTACATATTAACACAAAACTAATTTAATATCAAGTTGTATATATTTTCTTTTTTATCAAATAATATCAAAAGGTGATAATGTGAAAGTATCAAAGAGCATTTCTGAAAATCTTGAATATATGAAAAACAAACTGAGTTTCGGTTTAAGTTCTGATGTCATTTTAAAGGAATTTACCGTAAACGCAGGTATTGGCAAAAAATACAAAGCATTTCTGATGTACTTTGAGGGAACAACCAATACAAACCAGATTGACGAGTATATTATAGGCTCAATGCACCTGATGCCGAGAAATGCAATCAACTACAACTTGGAAGAACTTGTAGAAAACCAGTTAATAACCAGAAACCAACTTACTAAATACAGCGAACTTGAACAAATTATTGAAAGAATAAACTACGGCGGTTGCGCAATATTTGTTGACACCTTAGGCGTTGCATTTGTTGCTGACGTCAAGGGTTGGAATATGAGAAGTCTTGACCAGCCCGTTGCTGAGGGGATTGTAAAAGGTCCTCAGGTCGGTTTTATTGAAACCTTAAGAATTAACACTGCATTAGTTCGAAAAATAGTCAGAAACGAAAACCTGATATGCGAAAATATAAACGTAGGCAAAACAGGCATTACCTCCTGTAACATTTTATACGTTAAAAATGTTGTAAATGACAATCTCGTTAAAGAAGTCAGGCGAAGAATTAACAAAATAACAGTTGACTATATTAACGACTCAGGGGAACTTGAGCAACTGATAGAAGACTTTTCGTGGTTACCAACTCCGCAGATACTGTCAACGGAACGTCCTGACAGAGTTGCATCAGCAGTTTTACAGGGTAAAGTAGCCATATTAGTTGACGGAAGCCCGTTTGCTCTTATTTTACCTATAAATGCATTTGAACTTACACACAGTTCAGAAGACAATTATTTGCGTTTCCCTTATGCAAATCTGCTTCGGATAATACGGATGATTGCAATGATTACTTCTCTGCTACTGCCTGGGATTTTCATAGCCATAGTGAACTTTCACCACGAGGCAATACCCCTTGACCTCCTCTTCGCTATTGAGGCTACAAGGGAAAAAGTGCCCTTTTCTTTAACAACAGAATTAATAGTACTTGAAATCGCATTCGAATTTATACGAGATGCAAGTGTCAGAATGCCGTCATCCGGCGGTAATGCTATCGGCATAATCGGCGGACTTGTAGTAGGTCAGGCGGCAGTTGAAGCAAATCTTGTAAGTCCGATAGCACTTATTATTGTAGCATTAACAGGAATAGGGTCCTTTGTAATTCCTAATTACTTTCTTGGTTTTTCATTCAGAATAGTAAAATATTTATATATAATTGCAGGGGCACTGGGGGGATTTTTAGGCATATCACTTGCAATGTTTTTGCAAATAATATGGCTTTGTTCCTCACAATCTTTCGGAATACCATTTTTTGCACCATTAGCACCAAAATACGACAGCGACCCTGCAGGAACATTTTTTGTTAAACCAATATGGAAAAGAAGCGGTACAGCAAAAGTATTAAGCACCAAAAAGGAAGGCATAAAAAACTCCAGAAACTGGGCAAAAGGCAAAGATAAAACGATATATCAACCAGATGACACGATAGATATTTCTTAAGGGTGATACAAATGAACAAAGCAACTGCTTTTTCAGAAAAAGAACTAATATTCGTAGTAGTAAATTCAATAATTACCAAACTATATCTGCTATATCCTAAAACTGTTATTAGTTACGGAAAATCAGCATCTATACTTCTGACACTTTCAGTAATTGCAGTAGGTTATATATTTGTATTTACTGTTGCTTCTCTGTTTAATAAGCGAGGCTTAAAACTAAATAAAATAACAAGTATCATTATTGCGCTTACTTTAATATGTATAAGCGGTTTGTTCTTACGTTCTGTGTCGGAAAGCATTAACATAACTCTTTTACCAAATATAAGCGTACACCTGATTTCCCTGTTTTTTATAACAGGGGTTTGTATTGCAGTTTACTCAGGACTAAAAGCAATAGTCAGAAGCCATGCAGTAATAGTACCAATCACACTTACCGTAACACTCATAATGCTTTTATCAAATATAAAACATATAAATATAAACAATATATATCCTGTATTCGGTGACGGCATATCCTCCTTTACGCCTATTTTTATGCTGTCAAGTTATTTCAGCGACTTTTTTCTTGTAACACTTATATCTAAATATATGAGCAAAAACACAAATGCAAAAAAAGTGATAATTAAAGGATTTGCGGTGTCTTCAGTGATACTGTTGTTAATGATTTCGTTTATTCTTTTAACTATAAACGAAAGTACAATAATACCTGTTTACAAACTTGCGCAAAATATTGGCGTCGGTTCATATACGCCACGCCTTGAAGTAATTTACTCTTTTGTTTGGTTTTTAAGTTTTTACCTTAATTTTTCATTTATTATTTGTATGTGCAACAACCTTTTGTGTGGTGGCAAAACCAACAAAAAACTAATTATTCCTCTTGCACTTGTGTCCTTTGCAATAAGTATATTACCAAAAAATACAAATCAGTTGGAGATGTCTTTAAATGCTTTAATGTATGTTAGAATTGCAGTATTTTATATTTTGCCTGTAGTTATTATGCTTTTTAAAAGGAGGCAAAAAATATGAAAAAAATATTGATTATCGCTTTACTTGTTATTAACTTGACAGGTTGTTACGGTAACTCTGACATTAATAAACTGGCATATCTTATGGCGATCGGAATTGACAACGGTGAATATACTTTTCAGTTTGCAAACCCAATAAATTTTGTAGGCAAGGAAAACGGTTTCGGCAGCGAAGCAGAAAACTCATCATTAAAGACAGTCACAGTTAGCGGAGATTCGTTGTTTGAGGCATTTTCGGTAGCGCAAAGCAGAATTACAAAGACTATTGACACCTCGTACCTTAAACTTCTTTTATTTAATAAATTATATAAAAACGGAAATATCGGCTCAGATTTAAGAGCAATAGAACAGTCACCAAATTTTCACAAAGACGTATATGTTGCAATCTGTGAAAACT
>JAFQVC010000147.1 GCA_017408205.1 Clostridia bacterium
AATGAAAGGGATTGACTATGTTAAAACTGTAGTTTCCACATACAGAAAATATTTAGATAATGATGACAAAGTATCTAAGGAAGACTATGATATATTAGACGGGGTTTTCTACAGAGGAGGACTTACTGACGGATATTTTACCGGTAAGTTAAACGATATGTTTTGTTACAACAAGCCTGACAATCCTTATTTAAAACAAAAAAAGGCTGAGATAAAAGACTATGAAAGAAAGTTAACTGTTGACTTTGATGCAGAATTGAAACCTGGTGAGCCATTTTCACTTACTGCCTGTCATAAGGGGTTATGTGTTACAGTAAAGGGCGAATTAAAGGGGGAAATGGCAATTAACAGACCTCTTGACAGGGAAAGAATTGCTTCTCAGTTAGCAAAACTTGGCGGTACAAATTTCGCTGCGGGGGAAATTAAGATTGCAGTTGACAATAATGTTACTGTGCCCATTTCAGAAATTAACAACGTAAGGCGCATGGCGGTTGAAAAGTTAAACTGTGAAATTATTAATTCATATAATAGGCAACCGCTAAAAATTGATTTGCCTGTATTAAATGATGTTAAGGGCGAAGACTTTAATTACTCCGTAATGGTATCAGATAAAGAGCAGTTAAAGGTATTTTCGGGTTACGAATATTTGTACGTTCCTCTTGACTTGTACTGTGGTGAGGGAGTTGCGGTTTTACCCAGAATTTCTTATGTCGGTCTTAAAGAAAAAGTGCTTATTAAGAATTGCAAAAAAGTTCTTGCAAGAAACATAGGGCAGATTAAAATGCTTGAGGGCACAGGCATAGAAATATATGCTGATTTTACTCTTAATACTTTTAACAGTTACGGTGCTTTAATGCTAAATGAACTTGGTGTTAAGCAAATAACGTTATCAACTGAACTTATGTTTAGCCAGATTCGTGGCATTAAAAGTTCAGTTCCATTAGAAAGTGTTATTTACGGTTATATTCCCTTGATGATTACCAAAAACTGTCTTATAAAGTCTGCAGTAGGGTGCAAAAATAAAAATGGTGCAATACTTACCGACAGAACAGGTACAGATTTTAAAATTAAGTGCACAGACCATTGCAAAAATGAGATTTATAACAGTTTGCCGGTTGTTTTATCTGACAAAACTGCAGATATAAAAAGTTGTGGTTTAAGTTTCGGACGCCTTATGTTTTTAGACGAGTCACCAAAAAAATGTCTTGAAATATTAGATTGTTACAAAAAAGGAATTATGCCTGACTGTGAATTTACAAGAGGCAAGTTCTACAAAGGAGTGTAAAATATGGAGTTACAGATAAAATACGTTTCTGAAAAAATCGGTAAAGAAATACCTGCGCCTTTTTATGCAAGTGACGGTGCAGCGGGTATGGACTTGCCTGCCTGTATTGACAGTCCTGTTACAATAAAAGCGCGTAGCAGAGCGGTAATTCCTACAGGTATTGCAATAGGACTTCCTGACAACAATTACGTTGCTTTAATCTATGTAAGAAGTTCGTTGGGTTTTAAAAAGGGAATTACATTATCAAATTCAGTTGGAGTTATTGACAGTGACTACAGGGGCGAAATTTTTATGTCATTAAACAATCTTTCCGATGAGGATTATGAAGTTTTGCCCGGGGAACGTATAGCGCAGTTAGTGGTTACACCTGTAGTTATACCTGAAATTAATGTGGTTGATGATTTGACCATTACTAAAAGGGGTGCAGGAGGAATTGGCTCTACGGGTAAATAAGCACGACATTATACTTATTGTATTTACGGTTATTATTGCAGTATTATTTATGGTTTTGTTTAATTTATATTTATACAAAGGGGTGGCAACGGGGGTTGAAATTCATTATGACGGAAAGTTACTTGAAAGTTATTCCTTTGACAAACTGCCAAAAGAAAAAACTCTTGAAATAAATACCGATATAGGATATAATATAATTAATATTTGCAATAATAAGGTAAGTGTTACAAATTCTTCTTGTAATGACAAGGTTTGTAACGGGTTTTATATCTCAAAGCCCAATCAGGTAATAGTTTGTTTACCAAACAAATTAGTTATAAAACTTGTTGGTGCAAGTGAGGTTGACAGTATATCTTACTAACAGGAAATTATTATGAAAAATAAAAATGTTGTACTTGGTTTTATGGTTGCAGTTGCTATTGTTTTGCAGGTTTTGGAGTCTTTTATTCCCGTGCCGTTACCCATACCGGGCGGAAAAATCGGTCTTGCAAACATAGTTGCTTTAATTGTACTTATTAAATTTGGGGCAAAAGAGGCAGTTGTTGTAACGCTAATCCGTGCAATTCTCGGAAGTCTTCTTCACGGCGGATTTGTTACAATGATTTACAGCGTTGCCGGAGGAATGTTTTCTGTTGTTACTGCTATTCTGTTGTACAGGCACAGTAAGTACACAATTATCGGCATAGGAGTAATGTCGGCACTAATGCACAATCTGGCACAGGTTATTGTTGCGATAATTCTTTTGAATAATATTTACATTGTTACATATTACCCGATACTTATGTTAGTATCATTACCTTGTGGTGCTTTGACGGGATATGTATCAGGTTTAGTATTAAATAAATTAAAATGAAAAGGGAGATTATTGTGGGAAATTTTACAAAAGATATTGGTATTGACTTAGGTACTGCCAACACACTTGTTCATTTAAGAGGAAAAGGAATAGTAGTAAGAGAGCCATCTGTTGTTGCCATTAACTGCGAAACAAAGCAGATACTGGCTGTTGGTGATGACGCTAAGGCCATGCTTGGAAGAACACCAGGAAACATTGTTGCTATAAGACCAATGAAGGACGGTGTTATTGCAGACTACAACATTACACAGAATATGATAAGATATTTTATTCAGAAAGCATATCCTCACAGAGGTTTTATCAAACCCAGAGTAAGTGTATGTATTCCTACAGGTGCTACAGAAGTAGAAAAACGAGCAATAGACGAGGCGGTTATGCAGGCTGGTGCCCGTGAAGCACATCTTATTGAAGAGCCAATGGCTGCTGCTATTGGTGCAGGGCTACCCGTTGACGAGCCAGTTGGAAGCATGGTTGTTGACATCGGTGGCGGTACATCTGAAGTTGCGGTAATCTCTTTAGGCGGTATTGTTACAAGTTTATCTTTAAGAGTTGCCGGTGACGAACTTGACAACGCCATTGTTCAGTATATAAGAAAGAAATACAGTCTTTTAACAGGTGAAAGAACTGCCGAAACAATTAAAATTAAAATCGGCTCTGCTTATCCTATGAAAGAAGAAAAGGCAATGGATATTAAAGGCCGTGACTTAATGTCTGGTCTTCCAAAAACTATTACAATTACTTCTATAGACATAAGAGATGCTTTGTCAGAGCCAGTTAACGAAATTATTGATGCTATCAAAAATTCACTTGAACAGACACCTCCTGAACTTGCTGCTGACATTATTGAAAATGGTATTATGCTAACAGGCGGCGGTGCACTATTAAGAGGACTTGATAAATTGATACTTTTAGAGACAGGTATTAAGGTAAACATTGCAGAAAATCCTCTTGACTGTGTTGCTCTTGGTACTGCACAGATTAATTCCTTTAAAGGAGCATATTCAAAAAGAAAGTAAGAATTTCAAATGAGAGATTTATTTAAAAACAAATTTTTTATTACATTAATAATTGTTACTGTTTTATTTTTAGTACTTGCCTTTGTTTACAATTCAGACAGTGTCAAAGCGCCATTTCTAAAAAGCGTAATTGGTACTGTTGTTAAGCCTGTTCAGTCAGCCTTTACTTATACAACAAGCGGTATTAAAAATTTCTTTGGTAATTTTGAAAGTATAGACAAATTGCAAAAGGAAAACAGTGAACTTAAAGATACAATTAACAAACTTAATGACCGTTTGCGTAAAATAGAGGGAATGGAGGCTGAAAATCAGCGTCTGCAAAGCCTTCTTGAACTAAAACAGTCAAACGGTCAGTTTAAGTATGTTGCTGCAAATATAATTTACAAAGATTACGGCGGTTGGTATGAGTCCTTTACCATTAACAAAGGCAGCGATGACGGTATTAAAAAGAACGATGCAGTTGTTACTTCAGACGGTCTTGTTGGCTGTGTTACAGAAGTTTATAATGACCGTGCAACTGTACTTTCAATTATAGATTCATCAAGTTCTGTAGGCGCTACAATTTCAAGAACAAAAGATAACGCCATTGTTGACGGTGATATGAATTTAAAGGACAAAAACCAATGCAAACTTAGTTTTTCTTCCAAAAAGTCAGGTATTATAGTTGGTGATTTGGTTGAAACTTCAGGTCTTGGAGATGTGTATCCAAAGGGAATATTAATTGGTAAAGTTTCCGAGATTAATGACGACGGTGATGAAATTATTATATCTGCATCAGTAGATTTTGAAAAGATTTACGAAGTGCTTGTAATAGTCGGGGAGTAGTAGAATTGAAAAATATTGGCTTTATTTTATTGTCAGTTTTAATTGCAAGTTTGCAGACAACCTGGCTGAACGGTGTTAATCTGTTTGGTGCAAGGGCTGATTTGCTGCTTGCTTTTGTTGTAGTTATATCTTTAAAATACGGAATAATATACGGCGGTGCTTACGGACTTTTGTGCGGTGTTCTTGCAGATAGTTTGTCTTTTTCGGGATTTGGTTACAATTCTCTTATACTGATGTATATGGGTATTTGTTGCGGACTATTAAAAGACAGATTTTTTGACAGTAACGGCGGTATAGTTATGCTTACTGCCTTTTTATGTTCATTTATCCACAAGTTACTTTATTTTATTTTTTCAAAGTATATATGGAACAATCAGGATTTTTGGTATGTATTTTTTACTAAGATTTTGTTGGGTGCAGTTTTAACAGCATTTGCTGCGATTTTATTCTACGGAATTACTGTACTTTATAACAGAATCAAGATAAAGAAAGGACGAAGCAGATACTATGGGTTCTAACGGAAAAACCGACAGATATGTTCTTCTGATTTCTGCTATAGTGTTACTTTTTATTGTAATTGTAGTTAAACTTTTTGATTTACAGATTATAAAAGCCGATTACTACGGACAACAGGCAGACAACAGATTAATGAGAAACGTGTCTATAAGTGCTCCAAGAGGTGATATTTTAGACAGACACGGCAGACCCATTGTTACAAGCAAAGAGGGTTTTTCTGTTGTGCTTTACAAAGAGTATATAAAAGACGAAGACTTAGACGAACTGATATTAAGAATAATTGATGTTTTAGAGCAAAACGGTGAAAAGTATTTTGATACTTTACCTATTTCCAAAACAGAGCCCTTTTTCTTTGAGTTTCCTGGAAAAAGCGGTGAGCAGTACTATAATGCGATAAATGAGTTTTTAGAGGAAAATGATATTCCAAAAGGTACTGATGCAAAACTTACGTTACGTGCTCTTAAAGAACATTATAAAATAAAAGACGGTTACTCTGCTAATACTGTCCGCAAACTTGTGGGAGTACGTTATGAAATGGAGCAGAGATTGTTTAACAGAAGTAATCCATATACTTTTGCCTCCGACGTTTCTATTAACGTTGTTACTGAAATTAAAGAAAAACATCAGGACTTTATTGGTGTTGATATATTTACCCAGTTTATGAGGTCTTATCCCTACGGAAACCTTGCTTCACATCTGTTAGGCAGAGTTGGCATAATTTATCAGGACGAATATGAGCAGTTAAAAGGTCAGGACTACGGAATGAACGACATCATAGGCAAAGACGGAATAGAAAAATATATGGAAAAGTACTTAAAGGGCAAAGACGGTGTTTCAAGCGTAGTACAAAATATTGACGGCAAAACCTCAGGAGTTCTGGAAACTGTATCTCCAACACCCGGTAACAATGTATTTTTAACTATTGATTTAAAGTTGCAGCAAGTACTTGAAAAATCATTAAAAGATACAATTAATAATATAAGAGGAGTATATGGTGCAAATGCCGGGTCTGCAGTTGTAATTGACGTTAAAACAGGTGAGATTCTTGCTATGGCATCATACCCTGATTACAGTATTGAAAACTTTAATGAAAACTATAACAGTATGATAAATAATCCTGATTTGCCTATGTGGAACAGGGCAATATCGGGACAGTATGCACCGGGCTCGACATTTAAGATACTTACTGCTATTGCAGGACTTGAGTCCGGCTCTGTTTCTTCAAACGAAACAATATACGATGAGGGTGTTTACAGATATTACGAATCTTCAAATTACACCCCTGTCTGCTGGATATATTCAAGCAAAGGGAAAGGTCACGGAAGCCAGAATGTTACAGAGGCGATAGAAAATTCCTGCAACTATTATTTCTATGAGACGGGCAGAAGAATGGGAATTGACACATTAGATGATTATGCCGAAAAATTTGGCTTTGGTGATTACACGGGGCTTCATTTTCTGGGTGAGTCAAAGGGTGTCCTTGCATCAAGAGAATACAAGGAAGATACTTTTGGTGAAAAATGGTATCCCGGTGATACATTGCAGGCGTCGATAGGACAGTCTTATCATTTATTTACTCCGATTCAACTTGCAAATTATATCGCTACCGTTGCAAACGGAGGCGTAAGGTACAAAACAACACTTGTAAAAAGTGTCAAAAACAGTGTAAACGGTAATTCTATTTTGGAAACCAAGCCCGAAATTGCTTACGAGATTGAAATTGAAGATAACAATTACAAAGCAGTTGTTGACGGTATGAAAAAAGTTTCAGAGTCAGGTACTGCAAGTGACGTATTTGCAACATTTGAAGTTCCTGTTGCGGGAAAAACAGGTACAGCTGATGTGTCAAGCGGCTCTCCCACAGGTTTATTCGTTGCTTTTGCGCCTATTGATAACCCGCAAATAGCAATTTCGGTAGTGGTTGAACACGGGGGACACGGCAACTACGTTGCTCCCGTTGCAAGAGATGTAATTTCCGCATATATGGAAAGTAACAAAGTAGATGATTTATTCGTAGGTTACGACAGTCTTATTAAATAGGTGATTATTTTGGGTAAAGTAATTATGGTAGCAGGAAGAGGCGGCTCGGGAAAAACAACCGTCAGCGCAAATCTTTCCTATGCTTTTTCAAAACTTAACAAAAACGTACTGGTAATTGACTGCGATTTCGGTATGCGCTGTACTGATTTGCTTTTCGGTGTTGAAAACGAGATTGTATACAATATTAATGATGTTTTGCAGAAAAACTGTACCTTTGATGATGCGGTTATTAAAATTAATGACAAACTTTCGTTTATCTCTGCACCGCAAAACATAACTTTTGACATGGCTGATTACAACTTGTTTAACAGTTTTCTTACCGAAAAGAAACAACAGTATGATTATATTGTTTTGGACCTTACTGCATCTATTACTGATTTTATGACTAAATTTATAAAATTTGCTGATCAGTTACTGATTGTAGGTGTTTGCGATTTCCAAAATGCAAGAGTTGTTGAAAAACTCGCTTTTTACGGAGAAAAAGCGAACATTAAAAATATTAATCTTGTAATTAATAAAGTTTTTGTTGACAAGTTCAAAAAAAATGGTATTATAGATATTAATGAGTTTATAGGACTTACTGCGGTTACACCGATAGGGGTTTGTCCTTACGATGTTGTTGTTACAAAGGGCAGTATTGTTGTTGACAACAAAAAATCCATCTGCGGCAAATCCTACTTGAATATCGCAAGAAGAATCGATGGAGAGAAAGTACCTTTATTAAATGTTTAGGGTGACAGGAACTATCCGAACCACGCCTTAAACCGCGTAATTTCGGTGTATTTCGGCTTGTCATCTTTGCAAGGCGTCAGCCTTGCTGCATCTTCCGCACCAAAATTTCCTCGAAATTCCATCGATTTAAGGTCGAAGAATTTTCAAAGAGGGAATTTTATGACTATGCAAGGCAAAAACACAGGTAAGCCAACGGCTTACCGAGTATTTTAACGTGGCAGAGGCCAAAATTAACCTTTGAAAATCGAGGTTCGGATAACTTCTGTCACCCTAAGGAGTGTTTTTTTTTGGAAAAGATGAATATAGCATTTGTAGCAGGAAACACAAAGAAAGATTTAATGATTGACTTTTGTATTGCGTATTCAGGGATACTGTCTAAGCATAATCTTGTTGCTACAGGCACAACAGGTACGGTTATTTCTGAAGCAACAGGACTTAACGTGCAGAGATTTTTGTCTGGTCCTCAGGGCGGAGATCAGCAAATAGGTGCAAGAATTGCATACAACGAAATTGATTTGATATTTATTTTCTGGGATGCCAATGTTGCCGATGAAAAGGAAGAAGAGAGTGTGGTTAATATTATTCGTCTTTGCGACTCGAACAATGTACCTGTTGCAACAAATATTGCAACCGCAGAAGTTCTGGTTCACGGACTTGAACGTGGGGATTTGGACTGGAGAAATATTGTAAATCCCAAATAATTGTAAATATTACCAAATACTTATATGGTATTTGGATAAAATTATAAAAATTTTGTTAACTCGTCTATTTGATATTGACAATTTGCAAAAATTTATGTATAATGTTACTTGTATCTCTCTATGGAGATACGCCGCATACATTTGCTTGTAGCGGAGGGAGGGAAAGTTGTGTCAGAAATCAGAGTAAAAGACAATGAAAGCCTTGACAGTGCTCTTCGCAGATTTAAAAGACAATGCTCAAAAGCAGGTGTTCTTTCAGA
>JAFQVC010000019.1 GCA_017408205.1 Clostridia bacterium
CGCTGCATTTTGCAATTACTATATCTTTGCCCGAAAGAGTACCCACGTTGAACTTTATACCTGCAATTTCTGTCACTTCTTTTAGTTCAAGCATGGAGCAAAGTTCCTTTACTTCTATATCCATAGCACCAATTATACCTAGCATTATTATACCTCCCTTACCAATTTAATTATACTATACTTTTGTTTTTTAGTAAATAGTTTTGGTTGTTTTTCTTGAAATATGCGCACTGTACTGTTTTTGGGACACAAGGTGTGATACAATGTAAGTAAAGGGTAACATAAAGGAGGTTTTGATATGTATAAACTTTTTTTGTATAAAACAAAAGGGGTAGCGGGCGATGCACCATGTATATCGCTGACTAACAGAACTCTTGAAAGAAATACTTGGGAGGAATGGAAACATAACTGTATCGAAGAGCATATGTTGAATTTTGATGTACAAAAAGTAAAAAAAGAAATAGAAATGCTTCTTGCTCCTGATGATACCTTTGACATTTATATCAAACCAAGTATTAACAAAACAGTTGAATATATCTGTATTGTTGCTTCTTACGACAATATAAAAAGAGTCATAAGTGTTGCAAATAATATAGCAGTTCAGAATAACCTTGTATTGTATGATGCTGTTAAAAAAAGATCATTTTATTATAAAGATTTGTATGATGTGGATTTCGTTATGATGAGGCAAAGAATACAAGTAATAAACGATACAATTCAAAAATCTGTAAAACCGCTGTTTCGTATAAGAAAACTTGGTTGTCTGGACGTGGAAAGATACAAATTTGCGGATTATGTTGTTATACTTAAAAAGGCAAAGGAAATACCACTTGAAAAAAGAATTGAGGATTTTTACAATCTTTTAAAGTCCATTTTAGTTGAAGGCGAAATAATAGTTGCAGATGCCCGTTGTTTTAAAATAATCGGGGGATTTTATGAAATCACATATACCCTTGAAGCATATGGAAAACAAGCCGACAGGATTGCCTATATTTCTGATGAGAAACCTTGTGTAGAACTTATTCGTCGTATGAGTTGCGAAATTGCTGTTAATTGGGCAAGAAACAATATGACTAAAAGGTATAAAAAATATGATTATTGTATGTATGTAACGGAGATGGTAAAAGCATTTCCAAACCCCGCCGACAGATTTGTTAAAGGAATAAATATAGTAAAGCAGATAAAAAAAGGAAAATTTCATTATACATATTGCGGCAATTTCGGCGGAGCAATTACTTTTAATGTGTTTTTCCCTTATGACCCATACGAAGAAAGGAGAATTTCAAATCTTAGTATAGACGAAGATGATGCAGCACCGTTATTAAATATAATTTCAAAATTTTATCCGTATATTTATGACAGGTATTATGAAAGCAACCATTTGCCTGCAGGCATGATAAGAGATATTATAGAGGAAATGAAAAAAGTAAGAAACTTAATGATAAATGATTTCGACAGTGAAGAATTAGAACCGTATGTTGAAAACAAATGCGGATTTTATACACTTGCCTGGTATAGTGATGAATACAATCAGAAACTGTTTGAAGAAAATTGGAAGGAGTTTTTATACAGGCGCCGTTATGAAGCGGTTGAGATTTATGATTTGTTTATTAAGTGGGCAGAAAGTCAACTGGAAGTGTATGACGTAACAGGAGAAGGACTGATGTTTAATATTCAGGGACCGTAATTATTGGTGTTTGATTGTTTTGATAAATTAAGAGGTGATTATATGGACAAACAGGAATTGAACAACAAATTATTAGAGGCGTGTACATCGAAAAAAATTGATTTGTCACAAGTTGAAGAATTGCTTAAAGCAGGGGCGAAACCGTTAGGGCGAGTAGAGGATTACGGCGACAACAATTTATATGATGCTGTATTACATCATTTTATAAATTTGACTTATGGCGGCGATACAACTGATGACAGCGATTTTCTAAAAATAACTGAGTTGTTTATAAAATACGGAATGGATATTTCAATTCCCGAGGTGCCCTACGACGGCGGAGATGTAATCAATCCTTTGTGGAGTTTTGCATTTTATCATACTGATACAGCATCGCAGGTTCTGGCACTTTTGCTGGACAACGGTCTTGATGCAGATTCCGCAGGAGAATACTGGTGTCATGATTTAACCGACCTTGGATTTGCGGAGTATAAAGTTAATAATAAATGGCAGTGTGAAATGGCTGTTGAGGTGTTCAAAAGATTAATGCTGATTGCTTCTTATCCACACATACTTGACAATGACGAAGACCTAAAAAGGGAAATCTGGTATAAAGAAAACAACTATGATGTGACAAGATTCAGAAACTGGGACAACTTTGAATATTCCTTTGAGCCCACAGACGGAAACCGGCTTAACAAATCAATTGTGAAAATATTTGAAAAAGATACAAAAAGAGAAGTATGGAAATTCGGGTTTGAAATTTCATCTGATACATGTACAGTTACACAGGAAAGGAAATGATAGAATGGAAAAAGCAATATGCTTTACAGGGCACAGGGATATGCAGTCGGAAGATAAAGTGAAAATACAATTGTATTCTCTTGTTGAAGAATATATTAAAGAAGGATATACAACGTTTTTGGCGGGAGGTGCACGGGGTTTTGATAATCTGGCAGCCGAAGTAGTTGCAAACCTGAGGGAGAAATATCCGCAGGTGAAACTTGTGATTGCCTTGCCTTTTCCTAGTCACTATAGGCACGAAAAAAACTGGAACAGCGATGAGATAAAAACGTATAAGCAGGTATTGAAAAATGCAGATGAGGTAGTTACTTTGTTTAAGGAATATAAAAGCGGAGCATATTTCAAACGAAACCGATATCTTGTTGATAATACTGCTATATGTATTGCTTATTACCGCCGTAACGGAAGCGGTACTGCCTACACAGTAAATTATGCAAATGCCTGCAAGAAAAAAGTAATCAATCTTGCACAATAGGTTTTGGTAAAATTCAGTATAACATCTGGTATAATTGTATTAAGAGGTGATTGTATGAACGACAAAACAATTATAATAATGATAGGAATACAGGGAAGCGGAAAAAGCACTTTCTGCAATAAATTTCTTGAAAACTACAAAAGGATTAACCTTGATACCTTGAAAACGAGACACCGTGAGCAAACGGAGATAGATGAATGTTTTAAAGCAGATGAAAGTTTTGTGGTAGATAATACAAACCCAACAAAAGAGGAACGTGCGAGGTACATATCACAGGCAAAAACAGAGGAATACAAAGTGGTAGGTTATTTTATGGAATCAAAAATCAAAGACTGCATTGACAGAAACAACAAAAGAACAGGAAATGCCTGTGTTCCTGCAAAAGCGATAGCAGCCACCTCAAACAAACTGCAGTTACCCCGGTATGACGAGGGCTTTGACCAACTTTATTTTGTAAAAAACGACGGAACAGAGATGACCGTTTATGAATGGAGGGACGAAAATGAAATTTGATGATTTAGATAAAAAAATGAGAGTTTACGAGCAATCAATAGACCAGAAGGTATTAAATGAAATGTATCTTGTTGCACGTCTTGACGGGCGGAATTTTTCGCGGCTCACCAAAGAAATATGTGATTTTGAAGCACCATTTGATGAAAGATTCAGGGATATGATGATTAAAACCGTAAAAACTTTAATGGATTGCGGTTTCAGGGTTGTATACGGTTATACAGAAAGTGACGAAATTTCTCTTTTGTTTCACAAAGAAGAAAACACTTTCGGCAGAAAAGTCCGTAAATTCAATTCAATCCTTGCAGGAATGGCAAGTGCGGTGTTTTCTCTTGAGTTAGGGCAACCTGTTGCGTTCGATTGCAGACTGGTACCGTTGCCAAATGTAGAACTTGTACAGGATTATTTCTTATGGCGACAGGAGGATGCACACCGCAACGCCCTTAATGCTCACTGTTACTGGATGCTCAGAAAAGAGGGCAAAAACGTAGAAGAAGCAACAAAAATGTTAGAGGGCAAATCCGTATCTTATAAAAACGAACTATTATTTTCAAGAGGCATTAATTTTGACAAATTACCCGGTTGGCAAAAAAGAGGAACAGGGGTATATTGGACAGATGTGGAAAAAACGGGGTACAATCCTGTAACAAATTCCGAAGAGAAGGCAATAAGGCGGGAACTTAAGACGGATATGGAACTTGAACTTGGCGAAAAATATGCACAGTTTATAAAAGGTCTTGCAGAATAAGTTTAATATCAGCATACAAAACGGAAGTTAATATTTAACTTCCGCTTTTTTGGTTGTTTTTCTTGAAATATGCCTTGAATGATAATTGACTAATTTAAAAATTTAGGTTATACTTAAGTTAAGTAAAATATTTTTTGGGAGGATGAAAAATGGAAAAACTATTTAAGTTAAAAGAGCACGGCACTAATGTAAAAACTGAAATTATTGCCGGAATCACCACTTTTTTGGCGATGTCTTACATTTTGGCAGTTAACCCAGGTATGTTAGGCATTATCCCTGACGGTCCCGGTGCTCCTGCAATCTTTATGGCAACAGCACTGTCAGCGGCGATTGCTACAATCTGTATGGCGTTTTTTGCCAACTACCCTGTAGCACTGGCGTCAGGTATGGGTCTTAATGCTTTCTTTGCTTACACAGTATGTTTAACTATGGGTTATTCATACAAAGTAGCATTAACGGCTATATTGATTGAAGGTTTCGTATTTATGATTCTTTCAATCTTTAAGTTCAGAGAAGCGTTGGTTAACAAAATTCCAAAGAACTTAAAACTTGGTATTACAGCAGGTATAGGTTTGTTCATCACAATTATTGCATTAATCAATGCAGGGGTTGTTGTAAACAACGACTCTACATTGGTAGGTCTTGGAAACTTGGGCTCACCTCAGGTTGTTTTAGCAATAGTTGGTCTTTTAATCATCGGCGTATTACATCACTACAAAGTTAAAGGCGATATCCTGATTGGTATTTTGGCTACATGGGTACTTGGAATTATTGCACAGTTAATCGGCTGGTACGTAGTTGACGTGGAAGCAGGGGTATATTCTTTAATTCCATCTCTTTCATGGGAATCAATTAAAGCAAACTTTGCGGCTCCTGCACTATTCCAGTTTGACTTTGGTTTTATTGTTAAAAACTTTATGTCTTTTGCAGTTGTAATGTTTACCTTCCTTTACACAGATATTTTTGATACAGTAGGTACATTGATTGGTGTAGCACAAAAGGGCGATTTACTTGCAAAAGACGGTTCGCTTCCGAAAGCAGGCGGAGCACTTATGGCGGACGCTGTAGGTACAGTTGCAGGTGCGTGTCTTGGTACATCAACAGTTACAAGTTACGTTGAATCTTCAGCCGGTGTAGCAGCAGGAGGAAGAACAGGTTTAACAGCATTAACAACAGGTATAATGTTCTTAATTGCAATCCCCTTTGCTCCTGTTTTCCTTGCAATTCCCGGATTTGCTACAACACCTGCTATGTTATTCGTTGGTCTTTTGATGTTGTCAGCAGTAACAAAGATGGACTTTGACGGTGACGTTGCAGATGCTATCGGTGGATTTTTAGCAGTTGTTATGATGCCTTTTGCATATTCAATTGCAACAGGTATTATGTTTGCTATGATTTCCTGGGTTGTACTAAAACTTTTAACAGGTAAAGTAAAAGATATTTCTCCTGTTATGTGGATTTCAGTTTTATTGTTTGCAATCTACATATATACAACAATAGCATAACTTTTAGCAGTTTAAATGCTCGTAATCTCTCAGATTACGAGCATTTTTTATTGATTTTATTATGTGAAAATGTTATAATAAGTATGATAACCTAAGACCGAGGTGAAAATTATGCAAAAAGTTACCGCATTAATAGTTGCGGCGGGAAACGGGACACGAATGAACTCCCGTGTTAAAAAGCAGTTTTTATTAATTAAAGACATTCCTGTTATAGTCCATACAGTACTGGCATTTGAGAAGTCAGAAATAATAGATGACATAGTAATAGTTACAGCAAAAGAGGACATTGCAAAAACCAATGGTCTTGTAAAGCAATACGGACTTAACAAGGTTTCAGATATTGTAGCAGGTGGAGAAACAAGAACAGATTCTGTAAGAAACGGGCTTATGTATGTAAAGTCAGACTTTGTTGCAATTCACGACGGGGTAAGACCGTGTATTAAAGAGGAACGCATAAAACAGGTAGTGGAAGAGGCAAAAAAATACGGCGGTGCGGCATTAGGCGCACCTGTTACAGATACACTAAAAGCAGTTGACGGTGACGAGATTAAAAGTACTGTTGACCGAAGAAATCTTTGGCAGATACAGACTCCTCAATGTTTTGATACGGTGGCCTTAAAAGATGCCTACGCGAAAAATGAAGGACTTACATATACTGATGACTGCCAGATTTTTGAAAGCAGAAGCTTAAGCGTAAAAGTAGTGGCAGGAGACAAAAGCAATATAAAAATCACTACAGAAGAAGATTTTGAACTGGCAGAATTTTTACTTGAAAAGAAGGAATAAAAATGGTTGTAGATGTTAAAACAAGCAAAGGCGGTTACAAGGTAATAATTGAAAACAACATATTGTCACGGTTGCACGAAGAAGTGAAGGAAATATCGGGCAACGGAAAAATATTTGTAGTAACGGACAGTAATGTTGATGGCATATACGGTGAAAAGATAAAAGAACTGTTAAACTGCGGTTACTTTGTTTTGCCCTTTGGCGAACATACCAAAAGCCATAAATATTTAATGGAACTTTATGAGCAGTTTTTAAAAGCAGGGCTTACAAGAGACGACACTGTAGTTGCCTTTGGTGGCGGCGTCATAGGAGATTTGACGGGCTTTGCCTGTGCAACTTATCTTCGCGGAATTAAATATGTGGGCGTTCCTACTACTTTGTTGTCACAAGTGGACAGCAGTGTTGGCGGAAAGGTAGCGGTAAATCTTCCACAGGGTAAAAACCTCGTTGGCAACTTTTATCCACCGTCAAAAGTAATAATTGACCCCGAAGTTTTAAGCACTCTTCCAAAACGCGTATTTTCTGACGGAATGGCTGAGGTAATTAAATACGGTGCAATTAAAGACAAGGACTTGTTTATGTCCCTGTTTGAAGACGATATTGATATTGCCGCAGTAATTAAAAAGTGTGTTGAGATAAAAAGAGATATTGTTGAGAATGACGAGTTTGACAAAGGCGAAAGAATGATTTTAAACTTCGGGCACACTTACGGTCACGCAGTTGAGTGCTATTACAATTACGACAAGTACACTCACGGCGAGGGCGTGGCAACAGGTATGCTTTACATAACTGAAATTTCAGAAAAAATGGGTATTACAAAAGAGGGTACATATCAGTTAATAAAGAATTTGTGCGAAAAATACAATTTATATTTCCCCGAGGCAACAGTACCGGAAAAAGACGCAAAAGAAATAATAAAAAAGGATAAAAAAGCAACAACAGACGGAATAAACTATATAGTATTAGAGGAACTTGG
Organism: Clostridia bacterium; assembly: GCA_017408205.1. Taxonomy (GTDB): domain Bacteria; phylum Bacillota; class Clostridia; order Monoglobales; family Firm-18; genus RGIG1864. The sequence goes on from JAFQVC010000019.1 coordinate 7,471, forward strand.
CAAAGCAATAATTAAAAAGGAGATTTTGTAATGGGTGCAGTATTTGGTAAAAATATTCAGTTTACAATATTCGGGGAGTCTCACGGTCCGGCAATCGGGGGAGTAATTTCTTCTGTGCCTCACGGCGTTAAACTTGACTTCCCCTATATTGATATGTTTTTAAAACGCAGAAACCACAAGGCACTATATACTACAAAGCGTCAGGAAGCGGACAATTATGAAATTTTGTCAGGGGTAAAAGACGGGGTAACAACAGGGGCACCCCTTGCCTTTATAATAAGAAACGGAGATACAAGAGGAAAGGACTACAGCGAACTTGAAAACCTTGTAAGACCCGGACATTCCGATTATCCCGCCTTTGTAAAATACGAGGGTTTTAACGATGTTTCGGGGGGCGGACATTTCAGCGGACGTTTAACTGCACCACTTACCTTTGCAGGAAGCGTTGCAAGGCAGATTTTAAGGGACAAAGGTATAGAAATCTATTCCTATGTAGTGTCGGTTGGCAATACAAAATGCCCAACAGATACAGACGATGTAAAAGAAATGCAAAAAGCAGACTTCCCTGTTGCAGAGGACAGTTACAAAGAAAAGTTTTTGCAGGAAATGGAGAATGCCGCAAAAGATGGAGATTCTGTGGGCGGAGTTATAAGATGCGTTATAAAGAACGTACCTGCAGGAGTGGGAGAACCGTTTTTCCATTCTGTAGAAAGTGAAATCGCAAAAATGATGTTTTCAATACCTGCAGTTAAAGGTGTGGAATTCGGAAAGGGTTTTGAAATTACCAGTATGCGGGGAAGCGAAGCAAACGACTGTTATCAGGTAAGAGACGGTGAAATTAAAACTGTCACCAACAACAATGGTGGTGTAACAGGCGGAATTACCAACGGCAGCGACGTGGTTTTTCAGGTGGCAATAAAGCCGACACCGTCAATTTTCAAACCCCAGCAGACAGTAAATGTTGATACAAAAACAAATGAAATATTACAACTAAAAGGAAGACACGACAGTTGCATAGTGCCAAGAGC
>JAFQVC010000148.1 GCA_017408205.1 Clostridia bacterium
ATTATCCATAATGGGCGTGTGGTTAAAACCTATCCCCACGGATAGTGCGGGTTCTATTTTAAACAAAGCTAACCTTGAATGGGAGGTATATAATGTATTACATATTACAATTTGCACTTTTCCTGCTTTATGGTTTATTACCGTTGTTTAATTTAGGGATATTTTTATATGCAGTATCAGGAATAATATTTGGATTAGTCCATTTTCTGGTTTACAAAAAGCATATACAAAAAAGTAAAGAGATTAAAAAGAGTGCGATATATTTCCCCGTGATTATCATGGTTATTTGTATTGTTTCTCTTTTAATAAATTGCAAATACAAGCAATTACCGTATTATTATAATAAAAGTATTGAATTCTATGTGCTTGGAATAATGCAATTGTTTTTTAGTATGATAACATACATAATCGGTGTAGTGTTGTTACACAAAAAAACAAACGTTACTTTTATCAATGATAAAAATTACATAAAAAAAGTTATATTTTTCATAGTTTTGTTGCTGTTGATAACATGGGTATCAGAGATAATCAAAAATGAGGTCTATACAATTAAATACGGTGAACAATTTGAAAACATACCTGCCTTAACAGAAAACGTCGGCCCCTGTGAATACTTTAAGGTAATTGAATACAGAGGGGACGCAGCAAGATTATATTATATAACCTCCTACGAGCCAAATCCTACAGGGAATGTTGTTATACTTGAATATTACGATGGTTCGTGGCATTATGTAGGTGAGCATACAGTATGGTCAACAATGGGAAGTGCTGATGAAGCAATATGGCCTTATTGGTGGCATTATTTTACAAGATAATAAACAGAGGGAGTAAAACATTATGATTAAATTGTTTTTAAGCGTGTTATTATCAATTTTTGTTTTATGTGGTTGTACAGGAGAAAACCATATTGAAACACCGCCTGTATCTGGTGATACAATTATAGAAAATGATAACACAGTTGCAGAAACAGAAAATGTCGTTAAACCATCTGTTTTTGACGGAGGCGGACAGACAGTAATTCCTGAGAAAGATGTATATTATAATAAATCTGCCAATTATTTGTTTGAAATCCCCGATACATTTTTAGATTATTACAGCGTATTTGAACATAACAACGGGGAAAGAGTAACGTTTATATTTAACGGTAAAAGCGACTATGTAAAGAATTATTGTGAAGAAAAAAACATTCCCGGAATAGAACTGTTTACCATTTACAGCGAAAATGACAAGGAACTTGCAGGGGATGAAGAGTCTTATGATGACGGTTTCGGAAAAGCAAATAACGTTAAATATTACTTTACACGTCCTTATGACTATGATGTTTTTACTGATGCGGTAAAAAATTCTTTGCAGGGTGATGAGTTAGACGAATATTTACAGGACGAGCAGAAATTCAAAAGCATATATAATAAGGTTTATTACACTCTTGCCATAGAAAACAGTTTTGTGGGTTTTGGAAATTACAAAACAGCCCCTGATGATAAGGGCAATTATTTGTCTGATGTAAAAGGAAAATATTCTCCTCCGTTAATGCCCCAAAGTAACGTATATGTTAATGAAAAGTGCGGATATCAACTGACTTTCCCGGAGGACTGGCAGGGGTGGTATTATATTAAGGAGTACCATGATGGGGGTTTATCTGTTTTCTTTTTCGGTAAAAGTATGACAGGCAGTTATTATACCACACACTTATCTGAAAAACTTGAAGATGGCGAAAAAACATATGGTTTACATATGTTCAGCATTGTTACAAAAGCCGATGTGGAAAGACACACTTATGACAATGAAAAATATATCGGTACGGCAAAGGGTGTTGAATATTATTCTGTAACCGGAACAGATGCAACCCTCAGTGCAGTGTATATGCCTCAGGAAATTTGGAAGGACATAACAGAGGAAGAGTACCAACTTGCAAAAAAAGACTGGGAAAAAGTACAACAGATGGATTATAATGAAGTAACTAAAACATTTAAAAATTTGCAATAATTTAATATAAATAAAACCTTCTCAAGAATTCTTGAGAAGGTTTTTGTTTATCCCCACTTATTTCATTATGCTGTTAATAAATCTTTGTGCCACAGGGTTTTCCTGACGAAGGTCAACGTTACAGATAATATATTTCTTACCGTTATATTCCTTTTCGGCACAAGCAAGAGTTTGTCCCCACTTGCCGTCATCATTTGTATTACCGCTTAAAAGAATCGGTGTAAAGCCCTCTGCTTCAAAGGTGTTGTAGATGATTGGTGTAATCATATCAACACTCTTATCATACCAGTATGAGAAGTCTTTTTCTTCAAAGCCTTCAACTGCAGGGTGGCCTGTCTTTCTGCTTGCAAAGTGAACAGGAAGCATACCGCAGGGTTTAACTTTAACAGTTTCACCTGCAATTTCGTAAGTACCCGGTTTTAAGTTCATTATAAGTTCTACTTTATCATTTTTAACGACGGGAACTTTTTTAAACACTTCTATTTGCTGTTCGGTATGTGATACCACTTTGCCGTTTTCGTCAGTAAGTATTGCTTTTAATACGAATTTTTGTCTGTCGTTAACTTCTTTAATCTTAAATTCAGCGTTTGACACGTAAGTTGTTCCGCATTCTTTCATAAAGCACTTGTGAGAGCCCGTCATATCTGCAAGTTCATAAGTCACTTTGTAGTTGCCCGAAGTATGTGTATCGTTACAGATATAACATTCAATTGAAATCTTTTCGCCTTCGAAGTATGTATATCTGTCAGTTCTTAATGAAAGCATAACGGGTTCTAAGGCGTTTCTGTATGCAAAGTACGCCTTTTTGGGATTACGTTTGCAGTCCATAATTGTTTTCATCCAGCCGCTTGGCCATGCATCGATAAACAAGTGAATGGCGTTAGAAATCATTTTATCGTCACGACGGAATGCCTCTGTCATTACTTTTACGCCGTATGCCTGGAAAGTCTGACTTGCTTCAATCCAGTCTTCCATTGATTCTTGTTTATCATAGAACATTGAATAGAAACTTGCGGTCTGTGCATTTACGATGTTGCCCGGATTAAAGGGTTCAGTAAGCCATTCTTTGGGGTAATATTCTTTCATTACTTCTGAACATTCAAGTCCCTCTGTACCGTACTCACCGCAACCGTAGTACCAGCCCGGTTTAACGGGAAGCCAGTAACCCTTGTGGAGTTTACCGATGTCAATACCGTGAGCATTGTACCACATAGGATAGCAATGGTTGTCAGGCATTGATTTGCATGGCGGGTCGTAGTCACCGTCAACGTGTTTGATTACACGGTCGGGGTTTTGCAGATGGACTACTGTGTCACAACTGTCAAAGAAGTCTGCAAGTTCATGCCTTAAGAAATGTCTGTGAGGTGAGTTGTAGGCATTGGGGAACGGCTCGTTAATGTATGAAATAATTACATTACATGGATGGCATCTTATTATTCTTTCCATCTCTTCAGCCTGTCTTACACCTTCTGCAAACTTTGTACGTCTCATACAGCCGAACAAGGGCAGGTCTGTCTGTGTCATAAGACCTAACTTGTCGCAGTATTCGTAAACTTCGTCCTGACATGGACGCTGAGTAAGCCGCAAGAAATTCATATTGCAAAGTTTTGCAAGTAAAATATCGTCAATTAACTGGTCAAAGTCTTCTCTTAATACGTCCTGCTGTTCGAAGCCCATTGTATTTGCACCGCGAAGACGGATTTTTCTGCCGTTTAAGTAGAACATACCTTTTGGGTTGCTCTCTAAATCCTGAACAAATGAACGTACACCAAACTGCTTGTGCTTTTTGTCGTACATTTTGCCGTCAAAATATACTTCTGCCTGTACCTGATAAAGGTAAGGAGTATTCAAATCCCAGATTTTCGGGTTTTCTATTTTGTAAGGAATTTTATAGATGTTGACACCTTTTTTCATAGGCATAGGAGTTCCTTTGCCCAACTGGTCCTTAATCTGTGCCTCTGTTAAAGAGTCACCCATACCGACAGTTTTCATAGTCTGGGGTATGTAACGGTAATTTTCCACAACGGTTTCTTCAAAGTTTTGACCGTATATTGAAAATGCAAGTTCGATTTCTCTTAAGTCATAGTCTTCTGATGTTACTTCTACCCAGATTTCGTCCTGACGTACAAAAATGTCAGTAATGTTTATTCTGTTTCTTATGTCAACAAAAACTTTGTTGTAAATACCCATTCCGGGAGGGCAGTGATGCCAGCCAACCTCGGGGTCGTCCCAGCCAAGACCTGTTGCAGCGTAAAGTTTTTCACCCTCGAAACGTCCGCCTACAGGACCGTTTGAGCCCTGATAAACATAGTCGTTATAAAGGTCGATTTTAAGGTGGTTTTCGCCAACTTTAATATTTTCGTCAATTACAAATTCAAATGGTGAGAAAAAGCCCTCGTGAGTTCCGACACATGTGCCGTTAACATATACAACTGCTTTGTAGTCAGCACCTTTAAAACAGATGTAGTATGCTTTGTCTTTGTTAATCTCGTCAATAGTAAATGTTGATTCGTAAACTTTTTTGCAGTAACCTCTGGGGCCGCCGTAGTGAGGAATTGTAACTTTTTCATTACCGTCCAATGTGAACTCGGTAATGGGAATCTGCACATTTGTCTGTTCGTATTTTGGAGCATAGTCCTCTAAATACGGTTTATATTTTGCTCTCATTCTGCCAAGTTCCGCATAAAGTTCTTCTCTTGTATCAATTTTCTTTTTTGTTTTGATTGGCTCAAAGTCTTTTTTAACAAGACGAACAGCTTTTTTCTTAATCTTTTGTGGTTTCTGTTCTTCCAGCAGGTGTTGGCGTCCGCCTATACCCCCTGCCGCGATGTCGGCAAAAAAATCAGCCATTTTTTATCAATCCCTTTCGTTTATTCAATGATGGTGCCGTCTTTATGAAACACGGGAAGTTTTGCAAGGAATGTCAAATCGCCGCGTTTTGCAGCATCGCCTTCTGCTAAAACTGCCATTCGTCCTACAATATTTCCCCCTGCTGTGTTTACAAGTTTTTCTATTGCCGCTAATGACTCTCCCGTGCTTATTACGTCATCAACTATTAAAACACGTTTACCACGCATTGCATCTGCTTCTGTTTTTCCGATGCACAGTTTTTGAGTGTGCTGTGTGGTTATGGAATCTACCTCTGTGGTAATCATATCCTGCATATAAACTTTAGGACCTTTTCTTGCAATTATGTAGTAATTATGCCCTGCCTGACTTGCCATTTCATAGGCAAGAGGAATACTTTTTGCCTCGGCAGTAATTATAACATCATACTCGGGTGCTCTTTTTAAAAGTTCCGCCGCACAATGCTTTGTTACTTCAACATCACCGAAAATTATAAATGCTGCAATGTAAAGGTCATCATTTACACGGCAAAGAGGTAAGTCTCTTTTTAAACCTGCAATATCTATTGTATAAAAATCACTCATTTTATTACGCTCCTTTCCAAATAACATTTTACAACACAAATTCCCATTTTTCAAGTGTTTTATAAAACTATTTCAACTTGATTTTTTGCCGTAACTCTGCCTTTTGTAACTGTGCAGTCAAGGGCAAAAACTTTAACACCTTGTAAAACCGCTTTCCTTAAGGCGTCTCCAAACTGTTTATGGGTAAAGTCGTTTGGTTTAAAACACTTTACATTTTCCATCTGTATAATAAACACAACTGCTGTTTCATAGCCCTCTTTTGTTGCCTTTATCAGTTCTTCTATATGCTTTACGCCTCGCTCTGTGGGTGCATCGGGAAACATTGCAACTCCGTCTTGCTCTAAAGTTACACCCTTTACTTCTACAAAGAATTTTTTGCCATTATGTTCGCCGTAAAAGTCAAAGCGTGAGTTTTCGTATTTGTACTCGGGCTTTAAATAATCTACTTTTGGAAAAAGCCATTCTCCGAAAATTTTATTGGGTGCCTGACTGTCCATATTAATAAGCCGTTGGTTTTTATATACAGAAACAAGGTCGTATTTTGTTTTTCTGTCAACGTTGTCGGTGCGGGAAAGATACACCTTTGCTCCCGGAATAAGCAACTCTTTGCACCGACCCGTGTTTTTAACGTGTACAGTTTCTTCTTTGCCGTTTATCAGTACTCTGGCAATAAAACGGTTGGGGCGGGATAAAAATACACCCTCCACAATATTATTGTATTCCAAAACAACCCCTCCCGTAAAAAATATTTTAAAAAAACTATTGCATTATAAGTAAAATTTGGGTATAATTATAATATCATTTTATGGAGGTAATTGCAAATGTTTTCTGATTTGGTAGTATATGCTACAGGAACAGCGGAAGAAGCAGCGGCGTCACCAACAGCGGCATTAATTGCTAATTTCTTACCTTTCATTGTTCTTATTGTATTTTTCTGGCTTATTATTATAAGACCACAGAAGAAAAGAGACAAACAGGTAAGAGAAATGCTTGCGGCGCTAAAGGTTGGAGATGACGTAACAACAATCGGAGGTATCGTTGGTAAAGTAGCAAAAATCAAAGACGACCAGGTTACAATTGAAACAGGCGCAGACAAAACAAAATTAGTGTTTGAACGCCGTGCGATTGCAACGGTTGCACCTAAAAAAATCGAGGAATAAATTTCAAGGTCTCCGAATATAGTTTACCACAACATATTCGGAGGGTTTGGTTATGAATTTAAATACTGCAGTTAAAGAAAGAACGGGTAATTTCCCAGGTTTTCTGTCAGTTTTAAAAAATGTGGCGGTTACTTACGGCATTATGCTTGTTGCACTTTTGCTGTTTTCTGTAATTGTTGCATATACTGACTTCCCTGAAGGGTATATTTCTCCAATAGTGCTTGTGCTTACGGTAGTAAGCGTAATGCTGTCAGGAGTGCTTACTGCTTTGGGAAACAGAACTATGGGATGGCTTTGCGGTGCAGTATCGGGACTTTTTTATATGGTTACCCTGTACTGTTTAAGCACACTGTTTTTTGATTACCCGGGATTTGGCGCCAATGTTATTGCAATGTTTGCTTTAGGTATATTTGCAGGAACACTGGGCGGTATTGTTGGTATTAATATGAAGGGGGTAAAACGCAAATGAAAAACATTAAAACATTATGTGGAGCAACATTAAAACAAAGTGCAGCAAAAGGCGGTTGCGGTGAGTGTCAGACATCTTGCCAGTCTGCTTGTAAAACTTCTTGCACAGTTGCAAATCAAAAATGCGAAAATAAAAAAAGATAATTCGGTGGGCGACGGTGTCGCCCATTCTTTTTGAAAGGGAATATTAAAATGGTACATAAGTTCAGTATAGACGGCGTAAACATTGTTGTTGACGTAAACAGCGGTGCGGTACACGTG
>JAFQVC010000149.1 GCA_017408205.1 Clostridia bacterium
GCTCTATTCGCCTTGAACTTCATCAAAAAATTTTGATTTTAGGATGCTTTGCAGTTTTGAATATCTGATTTTTTGAATTAGGCAAGTAACAAAAATCCCGTAATACTGTCGTATTTTGGGATTTTTTTACGAAGCATAAAAAGAAAATCAGGCTTCAAAACCATTACTTCCTTGTCAACCTCGACCTTTTGCTATCGGTTTTTGTTAATATATTCTCTTATTTTGTCCTCTGCATCTTCTACCTCTTTTAAAAATTCACGTGCAGAGATTCTTTTTGCCCCGTGACCTAAGATTATAAGTTGTTCCAAAGAGTCCGACGTTGCTACAGTTACGGAATAATGCCGGCTAATTTTTTTTGTTACCATTTCAATATAGGCATCAGCAGTTTCCGCCTCTTTGGTATATACAATTTCAACACCGTTTATGTTCTCCGTTTCTCTGTTGCAGCCCTTGACTTTGTATGCATCAAAAACTATTATAACATCCGTAGCCACGGTACCCCTATAATTTGCAACCCTGTTAATAAGCAGTTCTCTTGCATAAGACAAATTCTTTTCGGCTGCCGCCTTTAAATCGTCCCACGCAAAAATTATATTATAACCATCTATCAAAAGGTATTTAGGTAAAATCGGCTTTGGATTATACTTGTACTCTTTTACAACGGGTTTATCCAAAGGTTGTTCATACAACCGTCTTTTTACCTTACCGTAAGTTCTCTCAAAAATATTTAACAACTCTTCGTCTGTGGCATCTGTTTTATGAGATATCCTTGGTGCCAGCAGGACTTCTTCTTCTTCCTTTTCATCCTGTAAATAAGGTATATGCATATACTTATATACATCATTCCATTTTACAAGAAAGCCCGCACCGCCAGCACAAAAAACAGAATCCGGTGTATTTTCAAGGTCACCCTCTGGATTATATCCAGTCTTTTCAATTACTTCCCGAGCGTTCTGACATGGAAAATACCCCAGAAAAGAACAATTTAGTTTTCCCTTTCCGCCTGTGTATGAAGTAATCTCTTTTAAATATCCGTTAATTTTACTTACAGGAACACTACCCGTTAAAACAGAAACATCATTTTGTAAATCAGGAGAAGAAAATTCAGCACCCATTTGTTGCAGGTCAGTCATCGCACGCCCAGTACACTCAACAGGAATTTCAAGTTTAAATTTATTATACGGTTCCAAAAGAACACTTTTGGCATTCATAAGTCCGTGCCTTACCGCGCGGTATGTTGCCTGTCTGAAATCACCGCCGACAGTGTGCTTGATACTTGCTCTGCCGTTGATAAGAGTCATTTTAATATCAGTTAATTCAGAACCCGTCAACACACCAATATGGCTCTTTTCGTTAAGGTGTGTATATATTAATCTCTGCCAATTTTTGTCAAGTACGTCCTCACTTACGTCTGTTTCAATCACTACGCCCGTTCCTTGCGGCATCGGTTCCAACAATAAATGTACTTCAGCGTAATGTCTTAACGGCTCATAATGACCGACACCCTCAACAACATCTGTGATAGTTTCTTTGTAAACAATACCACCGTCACAAAATTCGACGCTTAAATTATAGTTCTCTTTAAGTATCCGCTTTAAAACCTCAATCTGAATGTCACCCATAACGTGAACGTTTATATTTTCGCCTATTGTAACTTTTAACTGATTGTCCTGTTGTTCTAAAATTTTAAAATAATTGTAGGCGGTATGAATGTCAGTCCCGTCTGTGATTTCAACAGAATATTTAAACAATGGTTCAGTAAGAAAATCTTCAAAATCACGTTCGAAGCCCATTCCCATTCCGCTGTATGTGTTATTAAGTCCTGTAACTGTGCAAATTTCTCCTGCATCGACAACTGATACGGGGGTAAATGTTGTTCCGTTATAAATTCTTATCTCGTTAATTTTTTCATCGTTAATTTGTGTTTTAACTTTTAATTCTCCGCCCGTCACCTTAATGTGTGTTAATTTTTGTCCTTTATCGTCTGTGGTGATTTTATAAACTTTAGCTCCAAAAATTTTGCTGTATTCACGCTTTGCGGTGTATTTATCAATTCCGTATAATAAATCAATAACTCCGTCTAATTTTAAAGCTGAGCCAAAATATACGGGATATATGTTGCGGGAATTAATCCCATTCATAATGGATTTGTCACTAATCACATTTTCATTTAAAAACTCATCAAGAAGCCCATCGCTGCACATTGCAAGTTTTTCGTAATTCATTTCATTAAAGGGTATACATTTTTCATCCAACTCGCAGTGAAGCATTGACATTATTTCATCAATACTGTTATGAGATATGTCCATTTTATTTACAAAAATAAATGTAGGTATCTGATATACATCAAGCATATTCCATAAAGTTTTTGAGTGGCTTTGAACACCGTCGGCACCGCTTATAACCAGAATGGCGTAATCAAGTACCTGTAACGTTCTTTCCATTTCTGCAGAAAAATCAATATGTCCGGGTGTGTCAAGAAGAGTCACTTTTGTATCATTATACAAAAACTGTGCCTGTTTTGAAAAAATGGTTATACCCCTGTCCCGTTCAATAACATTATTGTCCAGAAAAGTATCTTTATGGTCAACTCGTCCTACTTTATTCAGTTTGCCCGAACGGTACAACAAGCCCTCGGACAACGTAGTTTTTCCGCTGTCAACGTGAGCAAGAATACCTAACACAATATTTTTCATATTAACCTCTAATAATCTATGCAGTCTGCAGCATAACCCTCAAATACTTTTTCAACAAAATCACGCCAATATGTGGTGCTTACTTTCTCTTTATAATTAAGTCCGTGCTGACCTGACAATTCGTCGGTGTAATCCTTTAACGGATATACGTCAAAATCGTTAAAATTTGCGTTATAATGAGTTACAATCGGCAAAAACGAATAACTGTCAACCGTAACAAAAGTGCCGTCAAAACGTAATTTTACGTCTGCAAGACCACCCAGTAAATTTTTCGCCTCAAGTTGACGGGAAACAAAATTACCCAAAGAGTAATATACAAGCATTTTATTACCGTTTTCACTATGATACCATTCTACTGGTTGAATAACGTGAGGATGAGCACCTATTACAAGGTCAACACCATACTCACACATTGCTTTACATAAATCAATTTGCTGTTCGTTTGGTTTTGTGGCATATTCAGTTCCCCAATGCATAAAAGCAATGGTAAAATCAGCATTTTCCTCGGCATATAGACAATCTTTTTTAATCTGTTCCCCGTTAATGTAATTTACAAGATATGTCTTGTCGGGCGGAAGTACAAGCCCGTTTGTGCCATAGGTATAATTAAGTACGGCAATTTTTGCACCTTTTACTTCTTCTATCTTCACGCTGTCTTTTTCCGCCTGGCTTTTGTTTATTCCAAGTACAGTAATATCAGGATAGTTTTCCCAGAATGCAAGGGTGTTTTCAACCCCCGATGCCCACTTGTCAAGAACGTGATTTGAAGCGTGAAGAACAATATCAAAACCCTCACCGATTAAAGTTATACCCACATCTTCGGGTGAGTTAAACAAAGGGTATCCCGAATACCCAAGATGTTCTCCGCCAAACACCGTTTCCTGACCGATAACTGCTAAATCTGCATCTTGAAACCTTGGTTGCAACACTTCAAAAATGTGAGAAAAATCATAACTTCCGTCAGGTTTCTTGCCACTGTTAATAACAGGCATATGAAGTAAATTGTCACCAACTGCAACTATAGAAATAATTTCATCAGGAGTTTCAATTGGCTCTGTTGAAACGTACTCCGTTTTTGAACAACCGCCAAGCAAAACAGACAGTGCAATTAATAAAACAAGTATTTTCATCAATACTACTCCTTACTGAAACAAAATTAACCCTATGGTATTGATTGCAAAATTTGCAAACATATGGACTTGCCACGAAATATATATATTGCCATAAATCTCGTCTAATCTGTTAAAAATCAGTCCTCCGGCAAACAGTCCCGCAAGAACAAGCAAAATTACAGGCAGACCAAACCAGCCAATCATCATACATATATGATAAAGTGCAAACGCGGCACTGCTGAATATATATGCAAATCTTCTGGAAGCGTAGCATTTCAAGGCAAAAAAAGCATAACCCCTGAAGAAAAATTCCTCCAAAAAAGAATTGATAAACGAAATGTAAATTGCAACCCAGATAAAATTGCTTTTATTTACACCTGTAGTTTCTCCCAGTGTTGTCGTAAGTGCAGAAAAATCAAACACATTTCTGAAAATCAAAAAGGCAAATATAATTATAAAATAAATAACTACGCCTAAAATCACTGCTGTTATAACACCTTTTTTTGCTGATTTCAGGTAATTGGTTTTTCCCTTTAAAAGCAAGGGTATCAATAAAAACAAAGCAATTTTTACAATTGACTTAACTATATATCCGGGTTGAATAATTCCGTCAATAACACCCATAACAAGACAGGCAATAATCACTGATAATATAACTAAACACTTTTTCATAATACGGAAACTACAAATACTATTAATAAAATAACAGGCAATACAAATGACAAATACGGTCTTAACCATTTCGCCATTTTAAGTCCTCTTCCTCTGTTAACCTCTGCAAAGTATTTGTCCCATCCCCAACCGTATCTGCTTGTGCAGAACAAAACATAGAACAAACTTCCCAAAGGCAGCATAATGTTGGAAACCGCAAAGTCCTCTAAGTCCATTACTCCTTTTCCGGCAATCTGAAAATCGCTCCACACAGTAAAACCAAGAATACAAGGCAAGGATAAAACAAAAATAAGAACAATATTAATTAGTGCAATTTTACCGCGTTTCATTTTAGTAAGTTCAAGCCAGAAAGACATAATATTCTCAAATACTGCAATTACAGTTGAAAACGCTGCAAATATCATAAAAACAAAGAATAATGCACCAACTATTCTGCCGCCGGGCATTGCATTAAAAATACTTGAAAGTGTTGTAAACAAAAATCCCGCACCAACTGTTGATGCGTCAGCAGTTACCCCGTTGTTGTAAGTAAAACAAGCAGGGAAAATAATAAGACCTGACATTAATGCAACAAAAGTATCAAGAGAAAGTATTGTCAACGCCTCACCCGTTAAACTTCTTTCCTTTTCAATATAACTGCCGAATATTGCTATAGAACCAATTCCGATACTTAAAGTGAAAAATGACTGACCCATAGCAGCAGAAACGACTGTCCACACCCCGTGCTTTGCAATACCGTCAAGATTGGGAATCAAATAGAACTTAAGACCTGCAGCGGCATTTGAAAGGGTACAACAATAAATCGCAAGACCTATCATCAGTATGAATAACGCAATCATCATAACCTTAGTTATTTTTTCAACACCCTTTTGAAGTCCCAATGAACAAATACCAAAACAAAGTGCAATAACAAAAGCATTTACTAATATTAATAAGCCCGAATTGCTTACAACACCGCCAAAAACATCGCCAAGTTCCTGTGCTGTCTGATACTGAATAATTGAGCCGGACAAATATTTATAAAAATAAATTACCATCCATGCAGTAATTGTAGTGTAAAACATCATAAGAAGATAATTACCCGAAACGCCCATATATTTAAGCCAGTGCCACTTCTGACCGGGTTTTTCCAGAACGTCAAAAGAGGATGCTATACTTCTTTGACTTGCTCTGCCCACGGACAATTCCATAGTCATTATAGGCAGTCCCATAAGAAGTAAAAAACCGATATATATAAGCACAAACAATGCTCCGCCATAGGCACCTGACATAATGGGAAAACGGTAAACGTTACCAAGACCGATTGCACAACCGGCAGAAATAAGAATAAACCCCAGTCGCGAAGAAAATTTTTCTCGTTGCATAATTAATTCTCCTTTATTTTATCAATTTTTTTAAACTCAATCATAACCATAGAAAAGCATACAATTGCTGCAATTGTATCAGATACAGGTCCTGAATACATAATACCGTCTATACCTAAATACAAGGGTAAAATAATAAGCAATGGTATAAGGAAAATAACTTGTCTTGTCAGGGATAAAAACACTCCCTTTAAGGGCTTGCCGATTGCGGAAAAGAAATTTGACGAAATAATCTGTACACCCGTAAATGTTATCATAAACAAAAACACCTTCATAAACCTGACTGAAAAATCAATATACAGTTTGTCCCCTTTACCAAATAAAGCAACAATTTGTTCAGGAATTATCTGGAACAATAAAAAGCCAATAAATGCTATGCAAATACTCGATGTAACAGCAAGTTTATACGTTTTTTTAACTCTTTCATACTGTTTTGCACCATAATTAAAGCCAATTATCGGCTGAGAACCCTGCGCAAGACCAACGAATACAGAAATCAGTATAGAATTGACTTTCATAACAATTCCGCACCCCGCCAGAGGAATTTCACTTCCGTAAACCGACAACGCACC
>JAFQVC010000150.1 GCA_017408205.1 Clostridia bacterium
CTCTGCCACGTTAAAATACTCGGTAATCCGTTGGCTTACCTGCGTTTTTGCCTTGCATAGTCATAAAATTTCCTCTTTGAAAATTCTTCGACCTTAAACCGATGGAATTTTGAGGGGATTTTGGTGCGGAAGATGCAGCAAGGCTGACGCCTTGCAAAGATGACAAACCGAAATACACCGAAATTACGCGGTTTAAGGCGTAGTTCGGATAACTTCTGTAACCCTAGGAAAGTGGTGATATTTTTGAGAATAAATGTACTTGGAATAGGCATAGACAATATTACTATGGAGGACGCGGTAAAAACTGCACTTTCATACACAAACAACGGTAATTTAGTGTTTACACCAAACCCCGAAATAATTATGTCTGCACAAAAAGACGGGCAGATGAAAGAGGTTTTAAACGGCGGAGATTTAGTACTGCCTGACGGAATCGGGGTAGTTATAGCATCAAAAATATTAAAACAGCCATTGCCTGAAAGAGTGCCCGGCTTTGACTTTTGCTGTAACTTAATGGAGCAGGATAAAACCTTTTACTTCTTCGGCGGAAAACCGGGAGTTGCAGAAACTGCAGCGGAGAAGATGCAAAAAAAAGGCGTAAAAGTTGTGGGAACTCACCACGGATACTTTGATGACGACACAGAAATTATAAATGACATAAACGAAAAAAATCCCGATGTTTTGCTTGTGTGCCTTGGAATGGGCAAACAGGAAAAATGGATGTGGGAAAACAGATACAGATTAAACACACGTATTATGGTAGGTGCAGGTGGCACATTGGACGTGCTGGCAGGAAACGTAAAACGTGCACCGAAAATATTTCAGAAGTTAAACCTTGAGTGGTTATACAGAGTAATAAAGCAACCAAGCAGAATTCCAAGAATTATGGTATTACCCAAATTTTTATTAAAAGTAATATTTAAAGGAGAAAGATAATGCTTATAGTTATAGAGGGCGTTGACGGAAGCGGAAAACAAACCCAGACAGAACTTTTGCTAAAAAAATTAAAAGACCTTGGCAAAAAGGCAGTAAAACTGACATTCCCCAATTATGAGGGAGAAACCTCTGCCCTTGTAAAAATGTATCTGTCAGGGAAATTCGGCAAAGATGCCGACGCCGTTAACCCGTATGCCGCATCAATTTTCTATGCGGCAGACCGAATCGGCTCTTACTTAGAAACATGGAAACAGTATATTGATAATGACACAATTGTAATATGCGACAGATACACTACTTCAAACGCCATTCATCAGGCGTGTAAACTAAAGGGTGAGGAGAGGGACAAGTATCTTGACTGGCTGTTCCCCTTTGAATACGATTTACTTGGTCTTCCGAAACCCGACCACGTTATATTTTTAAATATGCCTCCCGAATATGGGGAACAACTAACCAAAAACCGCGCCAACAAAATTACGGGCGGAGAAGCACAGGACATTCACGAAAGTAACAGAGCGTATATTGAAAATTCTTACAACAGCGCACTTTATACTGCAAAAAAATTCAACTGGAAAGTAATTGATTGCGTAAAGGGTGGCAAAATAAAAAGTATAGAAGAAATCAATAATGAAATCACAGAGGTATTATTTTAATGCTTGACTTTAAAGAACTTACACTTAGTTCAAAACAGGAAATAGAAAACTGTATAAAAAACGTAAGGATTACTTCAAGTGAACTTACTTTTACCACGTTTTTTATATACCGCAAACTTTTAAACGTAAAATACGCAATAAAAGACGGTATGGTGGTATATAAAACCAGAATAAACAAAGAGGGCTACCGTTTCCCGTTGGGTGACGGTGACAAAACCGCCCTTATAAGTGAATTAATAGCCGAAAACCCCCGCCTATTGTTTTACGGGCTTACCGCCGATATGGTAAATTACCTTGAACAAAACTTCAAAGGCAGATTTTCCTTTTCCAAAATGGAAGATTATGACGACTACGTTTATTCACAGGACAAACTTGCAAATTTAACAGGTAAAAAACTCCACAGCAAACGAAATCACATAAATAATTTTTACAAACTTTACGACGGGGAGTTTTCAGAAATCACCCCCGACGACAAAGACCTTATTATTTGTTCCTACGACAGATGGTTCAAAGAAACGGAGGACAAATTTTTGTTGCATGAAAAAGATGGCATAAGAGATTTGCTTTCAAACTACGGTGAATTAGGTCTTGTGGGCGGAAAACTAATGGTATCGGGAAATCTTGTTGCCTTTTCCATAGGTGAAAAGTTAAATGACGACACTGCAGTAGTCCACATTGAAAAGGCGGACACGAATTACAAAGGAGCATACACCGTAATAAACCAGCAGTTTGCCAAAAACTGTCTTGAGGGTTTTACCTATATAAACCGTGAAGAAGATATGGGCATTGAGGGCTTACGAAAAGCAAAAATGTCTTACCAGCCCGATTTTATGGTGGAAAAATACAGAGGAGAGTTAATATGATTTATATATTTTTAGCACAGGGCTTTGAAGAAACTGAATACATTGCCACAGCAGACGTACTTTTAAGAGGGGGCGCACAGGTTACTACCGTAGCCATTGACGACATTGAAGTAACAGGAGCACACGGAATTACAATAAAGGCAGACTGCAATATTTACGACTGCGACTTTTCTGACGGGGAAATGTTTGTGCTTCCTGGGGGAATGCCCGGCACAAACAACTTACAGGACTGCGAAGAATTAATCAAATTATTAAAAGATGCCTATAAAAAGGGCAAATACATCGGTGCAATATGTGCAGCACCAAAAATTTTAGGGGAACTTGGCTTTTTAGAGGGCAGGGACGCTACCTGCTACCCCGGTTTTGAGCAGTTTTTAGAGGGTGCAAACGTAGTTGATAAATCTGTTGCTCATACAGGTAACATTATTACCGCAAACGGTATGGGCGGTGCAATTGACTTTGGTCTAAAACTTCTTGAAGTTCTCGGAAAAGACCATCTTAAAGTAAAAAAGGATATTTTATATAATGAATAAAAAGGAACTTCGGGAAAAGTACAAAAAAATAAGAAATCTCGAAACGGACACAAAAAAACCCTTTGCCACTCTTGAACAGTGGCAGATTTTTAAAGATGCAAACGTAGTTATGGGATATCAAAGCATAAATAACGAGCCATACGTACCATGTGAAATTTCGGGAAAAACCGTTGTTTTGCCCGTAACAGATGTAAAAAATGGCGTAATTACTCCTTACACCTTTACCCACTTGAAAAAAGGTGCGTATAACATTATGGAGCCACAAGGGGGAGAGCAGTACCAGGGCAAAATAGACTTAATAATTGTGCCCGGTATATGCTTTAACAAAAAGGGATACAGAGTTGGCTACGGAAAAGGGTATTACGACAGATTTTTAAAAGGCAAAGACAGTATAACGGTTGGCTTATGCTATGAAAGTCTGCTTACAGAAGAAGAATTTCAGTGTGAATTTGACATAAAGGTAAATTACATTGCCACAGAAAAAGCACTTTATAAGGTGGAGATATAAATGGAGCAACAAAAAAAAGCACAATACAGCATCAACTCCTGCGGATGGCTGTTGCTGTTTGTGTTTTATCTGCAGTTTTTAACAGGAGAAACACTTAATTTAATATGGGAAAAAATGTTTTGGGGCTCTGTTCCCCAGTACGTTGCAATTGTCTGTGTGCAGATTTTTGCAGTTGTTATTCCCTGCACAGTATTTCTGCTTCTTAAAAACGCAAAACCAACAGAAATATTAAAAACGCGAAAATTAAATGCACCTGCAGTTATTGTATGCTTTTTAATTGGTGTATTTGCACAGCCCGTTGCAGGGCTTATTAACAGTCCCGTAATTATGGCAATGTCAAAAGGCGGACAGGTTTCACCACAACTTAATATTCCCCAA